>JAKADI010000040.1 GCA_021820675.1 Bacillota bacterium
GCCAAATCGTCCCGATTATTATAGTTTTTATAATCCGGATGTTCTGGTCATAAATCTTTAACAGGAATTGTCACCGATTCAGAATGAACGGAGATGAAAGACATGAAATATCGTGATTTAATACAGTTTCAACCGATATCGTCTGTGATCAAAATTCAAGAGGCCGATGAAACCAGCAAGGCGCTCGAATTGGTCGCGAGCTATGTGATTTCGGATCGGATGGGAAGCCAAATTATTGACCATATTCTTCCCCATTTGCAATTTAACCAAATCGAGGATAACCGCGGCCTGTTTATTGTGGGTAACTACGGTACAGGCAAGTCGCATTTGATGGCGGTGGTGTCCACCATCGCAGAAAATCCTAAGGCGGTAAAGCTCCTGACGAACCGCAAAGTCCAGGACGCGATGACGGCGATTGCTGGAAAGTTCCAGGTGATCCGGATGGAACTCGGGGGGGTCACCATTGATCTGCGCGATGGGGTCTGCCGTGAGGTGGAGAAAGGACTCAAGTCGCTGGGCTTGGAGTACCACTTCCCCCCAATGAATCAAATTACGAATAATAAAGAAAGTTTCACCGAAATGATGGGACTGTTTAACGAGCGATTTCCGGACCAGGGGTTACTTCTTGTTATTGATGAATTGTTAGACTTCCTCCGATCTCGCAATGAACAAGAATTGGTATTAGATCTGGGGTTTTTGCGGGAACTCGGCGAATTGGCCACGGCGACGCGCCTGCGTGTCATGGCGGGGATTCAAGAGCAACTCTTTGGCAATCCGCGTTTTCAGTTTGTTGCGGATGCGATTCAACGCGTGCAAGCGCGCTTTCAAGAGGTGCGCATTGTCCGAGAAGACGTGGCGTATGTTGTCAGCCAGCGCATCTTATTGAAAAATGCCGAACAAAAAGCCTGGATTCGGGACTACC
This sequence comes from Bacillota bacterium, assembly GCA_021820675.1. GTDB lineage: Bacteria > Bacillota > Sulfobacillia > Sulfobacillales > Sulfobacillaceae > Sulfobacillus. Next base: position 923 of record JAKADI010000040.1, read on the forward strand.
TTCAGCCATATACACCCTTATACGATAATCTCGCGGCAAGTGTCGACCGCTTCGTCGACCTTTTCCCCATTCATCCTGACTTCTTTACAAAGTTTGAGGACATTACTATGGGTGAGAAGCGGGAAATTCTTAAAACCGTGACCGATGAAGTGCGTCGGATTTTAGACAAGGATATCGATGAGCAAACCATTGAACTGATTAGTTACGATGCCTATTGGCATTATTTGGATCACAACACGGCCTTGACGGCCGACCCTCAATTTGATGCCCTCAAGCGACGGATTCATGAAATCACCAACCGCTTACACAGCGGATTACCTAAGGCGGATCATAAAGCTTTGGCGGATCGCATTATCCCTGCTTTAGCGATTTCTCGCTTGACGACGGGCAATATGGAGAGTCCGCTGGGGTTGACTGCTCAAGAGATGCGTGATGGGTTGTGTTTATACACCCCATTGGCCATCATGGAGGGGCAGTTTTTGACCATGACGGTGCGGGCGGTTTGTGAAGAGATGACGCAGGTGCTTTCTCACCAGTATCTGGTGCATAACCGGGAGAATGACCAATATTATATTGACATGGGCGTAGTCGTCGACTACGACGCTCTGGTGAAAGACAAGGCAGATGCTCTCAGCGAAGACAGGCTGAATCATTACTACTTTGATATTCTCGCTACGATTCTCGAGCGTAAGGATCCCTATGTGCCCAATTCGAAAATCTGGCGGTACAATGTCAATTGGCCCACACATAATGTCGAACGTCCCGGCTATCTATTTCTCGGCACTCCCAACGAGCGCCCGACAGCTCACCCGCCCCGGGAGTTTTATGTCTATCTCCTTCCGCCATTTTCCGGTAATCCGTTTAAAGATGAGGGACGGGACGACGAGGTGTTCTTTCGGCTCGAAAAGATGACCCCAGAATTTCAAGACATGCTGAAAACGTATGCGGCTTTAAAGGAATTGGTCATCAGCACGCCGAAAGAGAGTGCAGGGTCCCGGGAATATACTCAACGCATTAACCGGCTTATCCCCCTGGTCAGTCAATGGATTTCGGAAAACTTCCTGACCAGTTTCAAGGTGATTCACGAACACCACACGGTATCGCTGACTGATCTGGCGAAGAAATTGGCTCTGCCCAAGGATAGCGCCGTAGGAGAGCTGGTAACCAAAACTTCGGGATATTTGCTGGAGCCGGCACTAGAACGCCAGAATCCCGGCTATCCTATTTTCTCTGCGTTTACCGTACCGGTCACGCAAGTGAACTTACTGCAGTATGCGCAAGATGCGATCGGATGGATTGCGGGACGGTCTACCTCGAATGTCGCCACGCGGCTGCTTTCCACGCTTGAGCTGCTAGACGGTGACAAAATTCGGCCGACCGCATCACCCTATGCCCGTTGGATTATCGGCCTCATGCCCTCATTGTTCCCCGCGGGCTCTACCGCCCATGTGGTGAACCGGTCCGAGATGATTGAGGTCCAGTATACGCGTAACGGCGTGGAAGATGTGGCGTTCACTCGGCAATACCACTTGGAGCCCGCGCTCTTAATGGTGGTGCTCACAGCCCTCGTGTACAGTGGGCATTTAATCATTGTCAGTGAGAATATCAAGTATGATGCGAGCAAATTAATGGAGTGGGGCAAGCTTCCCCTTGCCAAACAAATCCAGTTTAATCACATTGAACCTCCTAAAGAGCTGCCTTTAGCAGCCTTGGTCAGCCTCTATGAGCTCTTTCATCTGTCCTCAGCGTTGGTGCACCAAGATGCGCAACGAGAAGATGGTGTGAAGAGGCTGGCGGAGAAGCGGCAGGCTCTGGGACAAGAGATTATTGGCTGGGAAGAGTTTATCCAAGGGCACAAGACTTTATGGGGAGAGCCATTGTGGTCTACAGAAGAGGTCACACAGTGGGTAGAATCCTTCCATGGGCTTCACCAATTTATAGATGACTTGGAAAAGTATAATACGGTCGGAAAGCTGTTTGCATTTCCTTTGTCTGCAGCGCAGGTTCACGAGTACGAGACCGCAATTATCCGTGCTCGCGAAGAATTCGTGCCGCTCGCGAAGAACATTGAGACCGTTCAACCGATTTTGGCTTATCTAGAGGCAGCAAGTCAAGTTTTGCCCTCCGATGATCCATGGCAGGCAGACGCTCATGCCGTGAAAGCTCATGTGGTGCGTGACCTGCGAACCCCCCGGGATTTTCTAGAATTACAGAATGCCCTGAAACACCTCAAGCAACAATATCAGCACACCTATATGGCACTGCACACCAGGTATCGCTTATCTAAGAAGGATGATGACCGGAAGAACCGACTCATTCAATCCCCAGAATGGCGAGCTTTGGCCGATCTTTCTCTTTTGTCGGTGTTAAATAAGGAAGAATGGGTGACGCTGCAAAATAAATTGGTGGCCAGCAAAATGTGTACAAAGTTGTCGTTACAAACTCTGGAAACGGAAGTCACCTGTGGGGCGTGTCACTTTAAGCCGTTGGAAGAAGCCAGTGTGCCGACGGTAGACATGGATTGGTTTGAAAATCGGGTCGCCGCATTATTGGCACAATGGGAGAAAATATTGCAAACCAGCTTGAACGACCCCTACTGCGCCGCGGCGATCCAATATCTTGATCCAGCTATACGAGAAACTGTCGATAATTTTCTTAAGACCGGCCGATTGCATCTTCCGCTTTCTGACGGCTTTGTCGATGGGGTCAAGACGGTTTTGGGGGGGATTGAAGCGAAGGAAGTCACGCTAGCATCGTTGCAGGAGCAACTGGGCGGAGGGAAGCCGTTACGGGTCCAAGAAGCTAAGGAGCGCTTATCACGGGTCATCGATCATTTGCTTGCCGGTAGCGATAATTCCGATAAGGTGCGGATTGTTTTCAAATTAAAATGAGGGTAAAATTTCGTGGATAGAAGGGGTGCAACCACCATGGCATGGGATTTGGAATGGAAAGATGCAAAGAAGAGCGAGGGACCGGTGGTTTGTCTCGGGATGACGTTTGCGAATGAGGCTGAACGGCGCGCTTTTTTTACCGAAGAACTGCGGAAACAGTTGCCCATCTTGAAGCAACTAGAGGGATTCCCCAAAGGAGCGGATGAAGACATCCTCGCCTTGTCGGACCCTCCCTATTACACTGCTTGCCCCAATCCCTTTATTCCGCAGATTATTGCGGAATGGACACAGGGCCATCATGAGGTTCCCAATGAGGAATACATTCGCGACCCCTATGCTGCGGATGTTTCAGAAGGCAAAAATGATCCGATTTACAACGCGCATTCCTATCATACAAAAGTCCCCCACAAAGCCATTATGCGCTACATTTTGCATTATACGAATCCCGGCGATATTGTCTTTGACGGATTTGCTGGCACAGGCATGACGGGGGTCGCCGCACAGCTCTGTGGCGACCGTAAAACCGTTGAATCGCTAGGATACCGAGTGGACCCTGATGGAACAATCTTGTCTAATGAAGACGATAACGCTACATGGAAACCGATTAGCAAATTAGGAGCACGGCATGCTATTTTAAACGATTTAAGTCCAGCAGCCTCATTCATTGCATACAATTATAACACGCCGACGGATCCTATCGAGTTCAAAGTCCATGCGGAGAAGGTCTTGCAACAAGTGGAACGGGAATGTGGGTGGATGTATGCGACCTTGCCTGATTACGCGACGGCTGAACAACGTCAAAGGGCCATGGACTTCTTGGAGGAAGATCCGACCGGCCTTCTTACCCATCACGAAATTCCTTGGGGGCACATCAACTATACTGTCTGGTCCGATGTTTTCGTGTGTCCACATTGTGCTACCGAAATGGTTTTTTGGGATGTTGCCGTGGACCAAGACAAGGGGAAAGTGCGCGATGAGTTTTTTTGTCCTCAATGTCATGCCTTGCTCACGAAGAAAAAAATAGACCGAGCGTGGGTGACCGAGTATGATGCGGCGATTCATGAGACAGTGGGTCATGCAAAGCAAGTGCCCGTGTTGATTAATTATTCGGTGGGAAAGAAGCGAAGAGAAAAGGTACCAGATGCTTTTGACAGGAAATTACTAGTGACGATTGACAAACAGGCGATCCCTCATTGGTTTCCAACGGAACGGATGCCTGAAGGGGATGAAAGTCGACGCAACGATCGCATTGGAATAACGCATGTACATCAGTTTTATACGAATGCGAATCTGTCGGTTATGTCTTCTTATTTGGCGAAGGCCAAAGATCTTTCACAACTTAACCTTCATTATTTGGTACTCACGAGTTTAGCGATTTACGCATCGAAACTTTCTCGTTGGCGATTGGAAAACAAAAGTGGACCTTTATCGGGAACATTATATATTTCGTCGACAGTCATGCCTCTAGAAGCAAAAACTATTTTACCAAACAGGATAAAACGATTGTTGTTGGCCAAACAAAGTCTAAACATTACAAAAGGTAACTCATTAGTTAGCACTCAGTCTCTTTACACTATGTGTTGTTCGGATAACTCCGCTGATTATGTATTTGTCGATCCCCCATTTGGTGCCAATATTATGTATTCGGAATTAAATTTCTTATGGGAAGCTTGGCTTAGGGTTTTTACTAATAACCACCTAGAAGCGATCATAAATTCTGTGCAACACAAGACGCTGGTCGACTACCAGCGTATGATGGCGGAGAGTTTCGCGGAAGCGTTTCGTGTCTTAAAACCAGGCCGGTGGATGACGGTGGAATTTAGCAATACCCAAACGGCGGTGTGGAATGCGATCACCCAAGCGATCCAACAAGCCGGTTTTGTGATCGCGAATGTGGCCGCACTCGACAAGCAGCAAGGAAGTTTTAAAGCGGTGACGACAACTACCGCGGTGCGGCAGGACTTGGTTATCTCTGCCTATAAACCCTCCCACGATATTGCGGGCATGATGGACAACCCTCTGAATGAGGAGCAGAGCGTGTGGCGATTTGTCGATGAGCATCTGCGGCATTTACCGGTATTTATGGGGAAACGCGGGAAGGCCGAAGTGATTACGGAACGCACCCCGCGCAGTATTTATGACCGTTTGGTATCCTATTATGTCGCGCGAGGATGGGCCTTGCCGATTACCACCTCGGGAGACTTTCAAGCAGAATTACTCAGGCGTTATCCGGTGCGCGAGGACATGGTTTTTTTAGAAGATCAAGTGGCGGAATATGATCAGAAGCGTATCCTGGTCAAAGACCTCATTCAGGCTGATTTATTTGTGTCTAACGAATCGACCGCGATTGAATGGATACGGCAGCAGTTGTTGCAAAAGCCTCAGACCTACCAGGACCTGCAGCCCGAATTTATGAAATCCATTCAGCATCTCGATAAGTATGAAAATCTTCCCGAGCTCAGCGTACTCTTAGAGCAGAGCTTTTTGAAATACGATGGAGAAGGCCCCATACCGGACCAGGTCACCGCCTATTTGCGCAACAATTATCGTACCTACCGGGGTGAGAATGTGACGGCGGATATGAGAGCCAAAGCTAAAGGCTACTGGTATGTTCCAGATCCTCGCAAGATGGCCGACCTCGAAAAACTCCGCGAGAAAGCCCTGTGGAAGGAATTTGAGCAGGTCATGCAGGACGCGGGCAAGAGTACGAAGAAACTCAAAGTTTTTCGTCTGGAGGTAATGCGAGCCGGGTTTAAACGGCTCTATATGGAGAAACAATATGCAGAGATTGTGAAAATTGGGGAGAAACTCCCGGCGAATGTCGTGGCGGAAGATCTGTTCCTATCCCAATTTGTGGATAATGCGCGGTTGATGCTGGAATGAAGCACTGGGCATATTTGGCGGCGCGTCAGCAGATGGTGCGCATCTTAGAGTGCTACGAGATGTTTGGGCAAACCACCTGTCAGGTGTGGTGTCCTATGGAGGGCACCGTAATGACGGTGCAGGAATTTGATCTTTCCGAAGCCGCCCTGCCTTCGCTACCAGAGATACGGTACCGTGCACTGGCCGGACGTGTGGTGCATGCGCTCAACCAAGATGTGCTGCTTGCGCCTCTCGAAGGGCAGGTGCAGCCGATGCCGCATCAATTTGCGGTGTTGGACCGGGTGATTTATGGGGACCACGCGCGATTGCTGCTGGCGGATGAAGTGGGGCTGGGCAAGACGATTGAAGCGGGGCTGGTCATGCGCGAACTTCAGCTGCGTGGTCTTATTCGCCGTGTGCTCATCGTGGCGCCCAAAGGTCTTTTGTCGCAATGGGCCAGTGAATTATGGACGCATTTTGGGCAAAGATTTTGGCTGGTACAGGGGGAAGAGATGCGGCATGCGGACTCACCCGAAGAGCTGTGGCAGTCGCATGATCGGATGATTGTCTCACAAGATAGCGTCAAGCCGGTGGCAAAACATCAAGGCTGGGATGCGGCGCGGATCAAGGAATACAATCGCCGGCGATTTGAAGGGTTAATTTCGGCTTCGTGGGATTTGGTAGTCATTGATGAAGCCCATCGCTTAGGGGGGAGCACGGACGGGGTGGCGCGCTTTCGGCTAGGGCAAGGTTTAGCGATGGCTTCTCCCTATTTGCTTCTTCTCTCAGCGACTCCACACCAAGGGAAGAGTGACCAATTTGGGCGGTTGTTGTCCCTGTTGGACTCTGAACGTTTCGTGGATGTTGCACAAATGACCCCGGATCAAATTCGGCCCTATGTCGTTCGTACGGCCAAACGGCAAGCGGTATCCGTGGACGGGCAGCCTCTTTTCAAGCCGCGTCACGTAGAATTGGTCGTCATTGACTGGCAAGGACCAGAATTTACCGCCCAGCGCGCGCTCTATGAGGCGGTGACGGCGTATGTCAGAGGCCGTTATCAAAACGCGGTCAAAGCGAAGCAGTATTCCACGGCCTTTTTATTGATCTTGATGCAGCGGTTGGTGACCTCTTCACCGGCGGCCATTGCGCGTGCGATTCGTCGGCGTTTAGCTATTCTTGAAGGCGAGGATATTTCCGCAGTGACCGATTGGGCGGCGACGCTCTCGGACGAAGAGGATGACGCGGCCGTGGAGACGGGCGTGGCCATTCGCGGGGAAAAAGGGGAGCTCCACCATCTCCTCACATTGGCAGAGCTCGCGGAGCAGAGTAAGGATGCGCGGATCACTCGACTGTTGGCCCTCATGGAGGAGGTGCGGCAACACGAGTCGAGCCAGACTAAATTCCTCATCTTTACGGAATTCCTCCCAACGCAAACGATGCTGCAAAAGACCTTGCAGAGTTATGGCTACCGAGTCAGTATTTTGAACGGGCAGATGAGTCTCGAGGAACGGCAGGATGTGCAGACCACGTTTCGCAACGTCGCGCAAGTTCTTGTCTCGACCGATGCGGGTGGTGAGGGAATTAATCTCCAATTTGCCCACGTGGTGATCAATTACGATTTACCTTGGAATCCTATGAAAATTGAACAGCGCATTGGCCGGGTGGACCGTATTGGGCAAACGCACGATGTGCAGGCTTTCAATTTTGTGATGCAGGATACGGTGGAGTACCGGGTCTATAAAATTTTACTGGAAAAATTGCAGACGATTCTCGAGGAAATGGGAATTGATAAACTCGGAGATGTTTTGGATTCCACAGGACTGGATATTGATTATACGACACTCTTTATGCAATCGGTCGTCGCACCCACCCAGGTCGATACAGCTCTCGATCAGTTTGTGCAAAACGTCAGGTCTCAAGCGGCTGTGAATCAAGGGCAGGAGCAACCGATGAATCAGCCGCCGCCCGATCTGGCAAAGATGGCAAAAATATTGCATCACCCCTTTCCAGAATGGTTGGGGGCGATGGTTGAATGCTATGTCGTGGCCCGTGGCGGTGCGGTGACTCCCGGACTTTTTGGCCGAGATATTCAGTTTCCAGACGGAGAGGTTGTGCGAGGTGCAGTATTTCGCAAGAGCGATATGACCGCCGGCGGATCGTACCTAGGGCTGCACGATCCCCGCATCGCCCATTTGGTGAACCAGTTGCCGCGCATGACGCCGGAAGAGGTCATTATGCGGGTGACTTCTCCAAAATTTCCCGCGGGATTACGCGGGCAGTTTAGCCTGTGGCAGTTAACGTGACCT
>JAKADI010000041.1 GCA_021820675.1 Bacillota bacterium
CGTCTCGCGGTACCCATGGGGTTATGCCTGGGTCATCCCTCATGGCCCCATAGCGAATATTGGGGTCGGATCGTTTAAAGCCGGGAAGCTGCCGTCCCTCAAACGCTTGCTCCAAGATTACGTGCATACCGTTTTTCCCGATGCCCCGGTGCCCGACACCATCTTGGCCCACCCCTTGCCATACCGTGTCCATTTTAGTCCCGTGTCCCAAGGTCACGGCCTGCTTATTGGTGACGCTGCCGGCCTCATGGATAGTTTTTCGGCCGAGGGAATTTATTCAGCGCTGTATAGCGCTCATCTTGCCAGTGAAACGATCATCGGGGCCCTTACGCATAACCAGGACACCGTTGCCTATAGTCACCGGATTCGGAGCGGATTTTGGAACCAGCTCAAACCCGCCGTCAAAATGTCTCATTTTTTTTACCCCTTGGCAGGATTTTGGAGCGATTGGTTCTTACGGCACACGGAATTGTTAGAAGAGTACCTGGCTCTCACCCAAGGCAATAGCAGCTACGAAAAACTTGTGGCCAAAACTCAAAGCACGCTTTTGGCCCAGCTGCACATTAAACCCTTAGCCCGTTAAGGCTTGGATCCACGCCGTGCGGGCCGGTGCGCCAAAAAGCCGGACTCGAACCTCGTCGCTCACGCCGCGGTAGCGCTGCCGGTCGTAAGTGCGGCAAAGCCAGCAGCTTAATAGTTCAGCCATTGCCCAGGGTTTTGCTATCTCGGTGAGTTCTCCCCCGCCGTAAGCCGATATCAGTTCCGCTGCTGGGGACGAGGACCGATACCCTAAGACAGGCACACGGCTATACATGGCCATTTGGACATCGAGCCCGGACGTGTCCAGGTATTGGGGTGCGACCAAAAAATCGCAAGCCTGCACCCAGGTTAAGGGATTAGGCGGCCATCTGACAAATAGACCATCCAACTCCAAGGACTGCGCTAAGTGTTCCCCTGCAGGCAGGGACGGCCCGTCCCCCAGAACCACCACTTGAAATGTATGCCCTTGATCATAGAGTGTCCTGGCCGCCATCAAAAATCCTTCCAGGCCCTTAAAGACATTCAGCCGTCCAAATACGGCAAGAATCAGCTTTGACGGCGGCAATTCCCGGGGCCTTTCCCCGGAAAACCCGTGGGCAGCCAAGGGGAGAAATACCCTGGACATCCGCCAACCCGGCACATTGAAATTTTGTATCAGATCATCGTAAATGCGCCCGGATACGGTAATAATCTGTGACGCTTGTGGATACCACAGCCGCATCAACGCTTTGAGACGATTAGCCCGGTGCCCCCTCGTCGCCTCTAGTTCCCAGGGGGAGCGGTGCGCGATGAGAATAGTCCGCGATCCCAAAGCCTGGGTGCCGCCAGCCATCAACGCTTGAAATTCCAGATCGAAAGTTTGATCCACGATAATGCGGTCGTAATAGCTGTTGAGCCGTCGGAATAGCCCTTTGATCGCCCCTTCCCGCCCTCTAAACCGGCCCAAAAGCGGACTTTCCATAATTTCAACATCATCGGGAAAAGGGTAAGGGGATTCTGACGGTTCTACAGCACTTAACGGTAAAACATCGAGTTCCCATCCCTGTTGCTGCAGGACAGGAGCTGCCATCGCCGCGATGATGGTGCCATCTGTCCCCTTCAGAGACGGAAGAACCCACAAAATTCTCATTCCGCATGAAGCTCCCGGTTTAAGAAGTATTTCCACGTAGTCCAAAGCCCGTCTCTCAAAAGGGTTTGAGGTTCAAATCCCCAGGATTTCGCTTTGTTTTGCGATAACACGCTATCGTGAATGTCGCCGATGCGAACAGGCGCCCGGCGAAACCCATCTTGGGGCTTGCCGGCAATCTTCGACAACGTCGTAAACAGGTCAAAGACCGTTGTCGGAATTTCGGTGCTCACATTATAGACAGCTGGGGACCCGGGGTTTTGCAGCCGGTGCAAAAAGGCCCGAGCCACATCCCCAACGTAAACAAAATCCCGCGATTGTTGACCGTCCCCATGAATTTCGGGCAGACGGTCTTGGGCCATGGATTCGCAAAAAACTGCGACGACTCCCCCTTCGCCTTGCGTTCGCTGCCGGGGACCGTAGACATTGGCTAAACGCAACACCACAGCCTTGAGATCTTGTTTAGAGGCAAAGTGCAGGACATATTGCTCCGCAGTATGCTTGGACAGCCCATAAAAGGCAACGGGGTGGACCCGTTCCTCTTCGCTGAGCGGCAAATGATCCGCATCGCCATACACCGCCGCCGAGGAGGCCGTGCGGAATTGACCCGCACCCAACTCTTGCGTTGCCATCAACATTCTCAAGGTCCCCTCGGCATTGACGCGGAAATCGGTAAGAGGATCCTTCTCAGACACCGGCACGCTAATTTGGGCCGCCAGGTGAATGACGATATCCACCGGGCCGATTGTGCTTAGCCAATGTTCCGGGTGCAAAATGTCACCATAGACAAACCGGGCTTGAGGGGGAATATTCTCACGCAACCCTTGACTCAAGTTATCGACCACTGTCACCTCATGGCCTTGTTCCAGGGCCTCTTCGCTGACATGTGACCCAATAAACCCTGCTCCACCCGTAATTAATACCCGCATAGTTGACTCCTTGCTCTGTTTTGATTGATGTCGCTCCAAGTGACCCGCTGTCAGTCACTGAACAATGCGCTGATAGAGCTTAAGGTATTGTGCGGCAATATTTTCCCAGCTAAAATCTTCCGCCCTCGCGCGGCCCCTCGCTGCCATTTTTTGCGCCAACGCCGGGGTCTGCACGACTTTCATAATCGTATCACTCCAGGCACTCACATCGCTTGGGGGAACCAACAAACCCGAATCCTCGACCACTTCGGACACCGCTGACGTATCACCGGCGATTACCGGAACCCCCATCGCCAGGGCTTGGGCCGGCGGTAAGCCAAACCCTTCGTAAGTTGACGGATACACGAACAAATCAGCCGCTTGATACAAGGCGACCACGACAGATCGGCTCAAAAAGGGGGTTAAAATGACGCGATCGGTCAGGTCTAATTCCTCGACGAATCTGACCGTGGACTCATGATGCAGCCCCCCCACCAAGACGAGTTCCCCGTCTTTCAAGCGGCTAAATACGCGTTGACAAGCTTCCAGCAGGGTCCGAACGTTTTTCCTGGCATCATAGCCGCCAACATACAATAGACGGGGCCGTCTTGTTAAATGGTATCGGCTGATTAATTTCTCCATTTGCTCCACGGCAACAGGGCGGAAATAATCGGGATGGACCCCATTGGGTATCACGGTCACTTTTGGCACCCACTTGGGGAAAATATCGGCAATGTCATGGTACGTGGCTTGGGATATCGCGACAATTTGGGTGGCCAGGGGCAGATATTTGCGAACTTGAGAAAAGTAAAGCTTTTCCTTAAGCCGTCCGTGATAGGCTTGCAAGCGATAGGGAATCAGATCATGCACCGTGACGACGCTCGGGACGCGAAAGGCTTTGGGCGGATGCATCATATAAGGGATATGCACCAAGGATATATCCTGGGGACCAGACATGATTCCAAATGTTTCCCACCACCACTTGTGCCAAGGAGATCTTTTGGGGCGTGGCGTTAATCCCAAACAACTTCGGTCCGGCAACAGCGCCCGGCCTTGGTGTCCGATACCTAAGATTTGGGTGCCGATTCGATGAAGACCCCACACCAGACCTTCGGTGTATTCTTCTGTACCCGTTCGGCACTCTTCCATAATCGAGATATCCATCGCAATCTTCATGAAGGTCGGACTTATCCCCTCTACCGTTCGATCTGTCTCGCACCTTCTTACTGTATCATACATCGTCTAACGACGTGAGAGGACAACCCATGCCGGTGCCAGGACTCTTTGTGATTGGGAAAATTTCACCAAGACGCTTCCTCCCAACGGCGACCCATCGTCTCTTTTATTGCTCTCGAGAAGCCTTCCCGAAACACTTCCGGTTGAAACCTGTCCGTATTCTGGCGGATAATCTCGGGCTGCCAAGCAATCTCATCGGCCCGGCGAATCGCCCGGATAACCTGATCCACATCTTGCCGTCCGAAGAAAACCCCGGTTTGGCCGTCAATGACCGTATCCAGCACCCCTCCCCGTCCATAGGCGATAACAGGGCCGCCGGTAGCCTGCATTTCAATGGGGACAATGCCAAAATCTTCTTGTCCGGGAAAAATTAAAGCCTTGGCATTTTCCAAGAGATCTTTGGCCGTATCGTCCGTTACCGCTCCAACGAAGGTCACCGACGCCCCGGCAAACCGTTTGAGACGCATTCTTTCCGGGCCATCTCCCGCGACAATCAGCGGGATCCCTAGGCGGTTTGCAGCCTCAATGGCGAGGTCGATCCGTTTGTACGCCACCAAGCGGGACAATACTAGATAATAGGACTCCCGGTGTGTCTTCACCTGAAATCGGCTGGTGGACACCGGCGGATAGACGATTGGAGCGTCGCGGTGATAATGTTTGGCAATCCGTTGTTGCACATAACGAGAATTGGCAATTAAAGCATCGGGCCTGTCAGCCGACAGCCGGTCCCACATTCGCACATAATGAAAGACGGGGCCCATGAGTTTTTTCGTCAGGCCTTTCGCTTCCCGGTTCAAGTATTGGTGATATAAATCCCATGCATACCGCATCGGCGTATGCACATAGGCCACATGCACACATTCCACCGGCGTAATCACCCCTTTGGCCAGGGCCGCCGAAGACGAAATCACTAAGTCGTAAGAGGTGAAATCAAATTGCTCAAAGCCGTACATAAGCAGGGGAAGATAGCGGTTGTACCACATTTTGGCCTTTGGCATCTTTTGCACAAATGTGGGAATGATTTGGCGGGATTGCAACAATGGCGACAACTTCTTGGTATCGGCCACTCCGGTATAGATCGGAGCCTCCGGGAACATCCCGGCCAAAGCCTCCAGGACCCGTTCGGCTCCTCCCATCGTAACCAACCAATCATGCACCAGGGCAACCCGCATTAAAAGGCCTGCCGTTTCCGATAATGATCATAGCCGACGGCAATCACTGCGAGCGCAATTAACAGAGGCACAATGACCCCTTGGTCGATTAAGAAATCCACCCAATTGTGCACAATAAACGCCACCACCGACCCAAAGGCTCCAACCAGCGCCGCATACCAATACTCGGGCATCGCGGTGGTTTTTTGGCGGACGAGGCTGACGGCATGGCGAATCCACGACCATTCCAGCCATAATGCCGCAATGATTCCCCCCACACCCAAATCTGCTCCCCATTCCAAGTACAAGTTATGGGCCATTGGCGGAACCGCCGCTAATCCCTTGGGAGGGTGGTGCTGGATAAACAAATGAAAATTCCCCAAACCTACTCCCAGCAACGGATGTTGCCTGATAGCCTGAATGGCGGATTTCCATATAAGCAGGCGCTGATTGGTATCAAAGTGCCCTTGAGGATGGATAACTGCCGTGACCGTGCTCCTGAGCCTCTCCGCCGTATTCTTGTGCACGGGACTGCTCACGGCGTAATGCGTTAGATTGGTCTTACCCAACAAGAATATCGTGACAAACATCAAAATGGGAATGCCGATGCTGTACCAAGCAAATTGTTTGGCTAATTGGGGTTTGGTAATCAGGATTAAGACCAGCATGAAGAATACGGCGGCCGCATCGGCTACCCATGATCCGCGGGAATAGGACTCAACGGCGCCCAGTGCCGTAAGAGTTGTGGCCGCTACCAACCATCCGCGTCTTAAATAACGCGGTCCCAACGTCAATAAAGCCACGGCTAACGGAAACGTTTCTTCGCTAAAGGCGCCAAATGGATTGGGCTGCCCAAAGAATCCGGTGGCTCGAACATGGTGTCCGTCCACAATGTTATAGATGGGTCCGAGTTGGAACAAAAATTGGTAAAGTCCATAAAGCGCCACCGCGCTCACCACAATAAACAAAGCCGTAAAATATCGGTTCCATACTCGTTGATCATTGCCAGCCTGGCGGAACACCGCAACCATAACAACAAAGAATTCGATATACTCGAGAATTTTGATGACCGTCCCCAGCCGGCTGAGACTGCCTGCCAGAGACAAGACCGACAACAGCAACACGAAAAGGATGGGCCAACGAAACGGGGTCGGCAAAAACGTATCAATCAAGCCCCGCAACCCTTCATGAAGATGGTCTTTAAACAACTTCAGCGCCAGCACGATAGCCATAAAGTCGGCCACATAAAACTTGTGATGGTGCAATACCAGTCCGATTGGGAACGGTGCTGCCAAAATATAGAGCATTGCCGCGAGAGGAAATGACACGACAGCGAGCCACACGTATCCTACAAAGAAGACAACCCCTCCTATTGGCCCTATACGAATAGCCGTTAAAGCCCCGATGAGGCAGATAAGAACCGGCCATAAAGATTTGGACAAATTTGGTTCTCGGAACTTGTTGACTTCCGCACGCATAAGAATCCCTCCAGCCGGATTAGAATGTTGAAACCTGTGAATAAACCTCACGTGTCAAATCCACTGTCCGGTCCCAGGTGTACTGCTGAGCACGCTGCCGCCCTCTTTGGCTTAAGCTCTTCCTCAACTGAGGGTCTTGCCAGATTTTCATCATAGACTGCGCTAACTGATCGATATCGGTAGGGTCGACAATCAGTGCCGCATTAGCACACACTTCGGCTAAAGCCCCTCGATCTGATGCGATAACGGGTGTGCCATATGCCATCGCTTCCAATACAGGCAACCCGAATCCTTCATAAAAACTTGGATAGACGAGTGCCAGGCTATGTTGGTAGAGCGATCGCAATAGGTCCTCAGGCACATATTCTAACAGAGAGACCGCATTCTTGACATGCCACCTGGCGGGCGCATCGAGCACAGGTTGATATAACCACCCTTTTTTACCGACCACCACTAACTCCACTTCCCCGGCTAAGCGGGTTTCATGAACAAATTGGGCAAAGGCCTGAATCACGCCTTCAAAATTTTTGCGGGGTTCGATGGTCCCCACCGCCAAAAAATACGGGCGTTCTCTCCTTTGACTCGCTCGCCCACAAGACGCGGGCCTCACTCCATGGGGAATCACCGCGATTTTCTCCGGCGGAACCCGTAAAATATCCTGCAGGTCCCGGGCCGTGGCTTTGCTGGGCACGATGATACCATCCGCCATCTTCACCGATCGGCTCATCAATTCTCTTTTGACCAGGGACTGGGACTTCGGAAACATTTGCGGGTATTTAAACGCCACTAAGTCGTGTACCGTAATAACACTATGCCTTACCCGCCGGACAATGGGCAATTGGTAATCCGGAAAATGCACCACATCATAAGTCCGGCGACTCAGCCATGACGGCAATACTCCTTGTTCGTAGAGGAGACGGCTTCGGCTGGTTTGCAGTGAGCGCGAGGGGTAGAGCATCTGTGCCCCGGCAATCGTTTGCCCTGGCAGGGCTAATATCTCCAGCCGATCGGCTGCCTGATACTTGGCAATGTAAGCCGACAAAAGCGATTCAATGTAACGCCCAATACCTGCCGACTTGGGATGATAGAGCAGGGCATCGACGACAATGCGCAAAACCAGGGCTCCTTCCTACTTTCGTGATTCACAAATCCGCCAAGTCCTCACCAATTTTCATCTTACGATAAGAACATGAAATTGTCCTAAACTCTTTGGATCCCCACAAGGTTTCGTGACACCATGAGATCTCCCCCGGTCCCTCCAACAAATAAATTTGGCTTCAAAAAGAGGAAATTGACGAGTGCTGCCGTATACAGTAATGGAAAGTGTTAAAATTTGTCGGTTTTGGAAACAACCTTTTAGCATCGTCCTTTAGGAGGATTTTCAGGTATGAGACAAACTCGGGTGAAACGTCATCGCCGATCTTTTTTTCGAAAACTGAGTTCCCGCACAACAGCTTCCCAACTGGCTCTTATTTCCTCTGCACTGATATTAAGCCAAATCACAACCGCCGGAGCCTTCGCGGCCAGCCCGGCGACGATTTCGGGCTATTCCCTGTCACAGAATGGAACACGCTTGACGTTGACAGGCCAAGGCTTTGGGAGCACTCCCGCCACCGTGATGATTGGCGGGCAATCGCTGCCGGTCGTGTCGTGGTCGAACAGTACCATCACGGCATCCCTGTCCAGCACGACGAATCCGGGGCCCATATCCGTCGTCACCGCATCGGGCTCGACCTCCAACAGCGTAACATTTCTAGGCGTTAGCCGCGGCTATTATTCCTTATCATCAAACGGAACAGTGACCCCAACAGGCAATGTCCCGTTTTATGGGGATTTGTCCACCATTCACGCCCCCACCTCATCACCGGCCATTCAGCTAATCCCGACGCCGAATTACCGGGGCTATTGGATCCTCACACAAGATGGACACATCTATGCATTTGGCAATGCCACCCCATTTCCCTCCCTTCCAGCCGGTCGCGCCCAAGCCATTTCCATGGCCGTCACACCATCTGGCCAGGGCGCGTTTGTTCTGACGGCTAGCGGCACCGTTCATGCCCTGGGGCAAGCCAGCAATTATGGCAATGCCTCGGGTCACGATGTGGCCAGCATTGCCGCCACGGCTGATGGCCAAGGCTATTGGATTGTCAACCGGAGCGGTCAGGTTTCAGCATTCGGCGATGCTAAGAATTTCGGCCAACTCACCGCCTCAAACACACCATCTGCCAACACCGCCACCTCGGCAACACCATATGCCAACGGCACCCTCCTACAACAGCAAGGCACGACTCCGGTGTGGCTCGTCGAAAACGGCACTTTGCATCACATTCCGGATGCCGCAATGTTTCTGGCCCTAGGTTACCAATGGAATCAAATCCATACTGTCACGTCCTTAGGCCAGCTCAGTGTAGGCAGACCGCTTGTCACTCCGTACCCTTCCGGAACTTTACTCAGGGCTCAGGGACACCACTCCATCTATTTCGTCATGCAAGGGGTCTTGCATCACATTGCGAGTTGGCCAGTCTTTGTGCA
>JAKADI010000042.1 GCA_021820675.1 Bacillota bacterium
TACATGGAAGTTTTCATGCGGAAGGTCGAAAAGGCCTTCCGCTGTTCTTTTAATCGGGTATCGCGGCCTGACGCTTTGGGTGGACTCATCGCTTCGGAAAAAGAGGTAAAATGGGTTGGCAGGGATTGCTCTCACATACGTTGGCCCAACGGCGTCAGGATTTGATTTCCCTTCAATCGTAAAGCTTGAAAAGCGGCCGGCTTTAACGGCATCGAGAATGTCGCAAACACAGCAACGCACGGATGACCAGTGCCGGTGTGAAGGAGGCGTAGAATTTCCGCGTCGTCAGTACCTCCGCTTCACTGTCCGAAATGGATCATCTATCACTATCATGGTCAATAAAAACACCAAGGGAGCCGTGTTTAAGTTTCCCCCAATCGCAATTTGCAAGCCCATATTTTGGCCAAAAATCCAGCAAAACAACAGCAAAATCGCAGAAACCACCACGATCCATGCATGCGACACATTCTTCCACAGAAGAATGGCCAAAAACGCTAATAACAGGACAACCAAGGCGTTAACATAGCTCGCTCCACCTTGCATGACTCGT
The DNA here is from genome assembly GCA_021820675.1 of Bacillota bacterium. Classification (GTDB taxonomy): domain Bacteria; phylum Bacillota; class Sulfobacillia; order Sulfobacillales; family Sulfobacillaceae; genus Sulfobacillus. Next base: position 551 of record JAKADI010000042.1, read on the forward strand.
ATCGCCGGACTCAGGATTTGTTCCCACGGCCTATACGGCGAATGATCAAACAGAATGGCAATACCTTCTGTCCAAAATCGGGGACGCAGCTGAATCACTGCTGCCAGTGCATAGAAAATCGCGATCGTATGCCGAAGATGAACAACGACCTTCCTCTGTTTCCACACGTCAGGATGCACAAGCAATAAAACGCCCACCAGAGCCGCCACAAATCCAGCACCCGGGCTTCCCGACACAATGCTGAGCCGAGGCGAGGCGACCTGACCCAACGCTTCGGTGGCCACCCATGTCGCCAGGGAAAACAGCGTAGCCAGCAACAACGTAATCCAACCTGCTATGTTTTCCCGCTCCGTCAAAAGCATAATAGCCACAAGAAACTGAAACACGACGAACACAATATTCCAGGTTACCGGTTGAGCGGTCCAGATTATGGCAACAGGGCGAAACATCCCGACAAGCCAGGCGGGTTGCAGGGCATACATCGTATCAATTAATTGATGGGCATTCGTCATTACCGCCCAAGGGAAGATTTGCTCAATGGCCGATAGGAACCACCATGCGCCAAATCCCATCCATAAGAGATAGCGCGAACGCAATACAGAGGGTTTTTCACCACGAATGGTAAAGAGAATAATAACTTTGGCGCCGACAACGAAAAAAAGAAACAAACCGATGTCAATTAAACTTTGATAATAATTGGTTACTAAAGGCATTTCTAAGGGGGACCCCTTCATCAATTTTTCTTAGGATGCCCCGGCTACCAATTATGCATTCTCCAAAGGGATCAGTTCCGCGTCGCCCCACAGACGTTCAAGATCGTAATATCGGCGTTCTTCATCAGTAAAGATGTGGACAACCAGGTCCCCATAATCTAGCAAGACCCAATGCGCTTTGTCACCGCCTACCCGTTTAATTAAAGACACCCCGGCTATCTGTAGCGCCTCTTCAATATGCTCGGCAAGTGCAGCCACTTGAATGATCGTGTGTCCAGAGATAATTACAAAGTAATCAGCAACCAGTGTCACCTGACGCATATCTAAAATAACAATGTCTTCGCCATGGCGCTCCGCGGCGACCTTGGCGGCCAATTGCGCCCATTTCTGCGCGTCTTCCGGAATAGCTATCCCTCCCAAAGTTTCATCTTCTGCATACAACACAACGCGTCTATGATGTCTAAGACCACATCATCCTCGTTTCCCATACGACGTCACCGCTTGTATCATCAAAGGATGCGGCTTAAGTCCGCGAGACTCCAAGTACCGAATCGTTTCTTTTAACAATTGGACGTAGGCGTCATCGAGGGATTGCTCTTTGGCAATTTTTTCTAATCGTGCCCTTAACTCAAATGTCCTTCCTGGCTCTATGCCATCGGCAATAAACAAGGCTTTAGCCAATGGCGACAGATTCGGACCCGCAGTGGTGTGGTAATAAATGGCTTCCCACACGGGTTCACTGCCCATGTTCGCCTGTTTGAGCCACATAGCGGCAACCGGGCCATGGAGCAGAAGCGGTTCCGCTAGCTCTATGGGCAAAAGGTCTAATCCCAGACGAATTGCCTCTTGCTTTAGAGCATCGCGTGACATTTCCCGAGCCAAATCATGACCCATTGCGGCCAGGCGCGCTTCTTTCTGAGGCAAATGGTGAATCTCAGCCAGCTCTTCCATTACCGCCGCCACACGTATACTGTGCTGCTGCCGATGCTCCGTTAATTGGGCAAAGCGGTCATCTAAAATTCCCACGACGCTATCACCTGCTCATCCGCAACTTCTGCCCCATGTTGAGCCTTGGGCTCCAAAGATAACGACAAAGCTGAAGACTGGTGCTTCAGCTTTGTCAGGCATTTTAATAACGGTTTTGACGCGGGCGGGCTTCATTGACAATGATGTCACGGCCGTGTAGTTGCGTGCCATTCATGGCTTCAACCGCTCGGTCTACATCTTCATCAGCCACCTCGACAAACCCAAATCCCCTGGAACGACCAGTTTCCCGGTCCATAATAATGCGGGCACTAATGACTTGCGCATGTTGAGCAAAAGCCTGAGCCAATTCCTCTTCCGTCGTCGCCCACGGTAAATTACCGACATATAACGTTTTCGACATTGCTTTTCCTCCCTGTGTGTCTACAAAGGTACCTGACCAGGGACCCAGGCACCCGGAATACCCACTCAAGGAAAACCGACCCCGTGATGCTGGGAAACCTCTGACGATCAAGTGGTATTATGAACGGTTAAACAAGGAAACATGCGAACCGAACCTTATGGCCCGTGTTCGTATAAGAGATTCTTTTCGATGTAATGCTCCACGGCTTCAGGCACCAGATATTTAATCGACAACCCCAGCCGCAAGCGTTCCCGGACCTGACTGGATGAAATGGCCAATGCCGGAACTTCTAACTGATGAATGCGCTCAACCTTCTCTTCGCCCAATTCACGAGCCAAAGCGTGAATGCGCGATAGGGAATATCCCGGTCGACTTGCCGCAATAAGATGCGCATATCGAAAAATGTCTTCGGGATAATGCCATGAGGCAATTTCCAAAATGGCATCCGCACCACTAATGAAATACCAATCGACATCGGGATCTAGCCGGTGAAAATAGGCAAGAGTATCACTTGTATAGGACGGTCCTTGACGATCGATTTCTATACGCGACAATTCAAAATGCATATTGGGAGCAATCGCAAGAAACGTCATCAAATACCGGTGTTCCGCACTGGCCAACACGGATGGCGGTTTGTGCGGAGGCTGGCCCGAAGGGATGAAAATAACCCGATCCAAATGGAAAGCATCCCGGGCCGCTTCCGCAGTCACCAGGTGCCCATAATGAATCGGGTTGAATGTTCCCCCCATGAGCCCTATGGCTCGCATCTCTTTACCCATTCTTCATAATGAATTCGCGGTCTCTCTGCAAATTCCTGCCGCTCCTCAAATAAACCGTAAATTTCCTCCAACTAGTACTGTCATTCTAGCACGAGTTGCCCTTCTCTCCAATAAAATGTCCCCTCGCCGACAGCGATAATGGTATCTTCCGCAACGTGTTCCCGCCGAAGAAGGTTCTCTACGCCCCGGCGCCGAAGATACTCCAAGAAATATTTCTCCGCATCGCGGTTGCCCCATAGTGTCATCCCGGCGCGTTCTTCCACATCACCGACAATCCGCATCCCACTTTCATGCGGTTCCAATGCGAATCCTCGGACAGTCGGCTTCAGCACTCGTTCTTGACGTTGAAATATAGGTTTTGGTGTTCTATCCAAGACCTTCCGGACTTCCCACATTAAAGTGTCGAGACCATTGCGGGTGAGTGACGAAATCGGCCAGACGGTCTCAGGATAGACACGCGCCCGCAATCGCTCTAAATTCTCTTCGCTGCCCACCATATCCATTTTCGTGGCCACAATCAGGCGAGGTCGCGCTGCCAGTTCGGGTGAGAATGCCTCAACTTCATGATGAATAATCTGGTAGTCATTTACAGGACTCCGGCCGTTTTGCGGATCCATGTCTACCAGATGTAGAAGAACGCGGGTACGGTTGAGATGGCGTAAAAATGTGTCTCCCAGGCCCGTTCCCAAGTGAGCCCCTTCAATGAGTCCCGGTACGTCCGCGACCGCAAAGGGTTCTCCATAATGGGTAACAACGCCCAAGTTAGGTACAAGTGTTGTAAACGGATAATCCGCGATTTTCGGTTTAGCCTGCGAGATAACAGAAATGAGGGTAGACTTACCGGCATTGGGAAACCCGATCAAACCCACATCGGCTAGCAAATTCAATTCTAATTTCACCCATAGGGCCTGGCCGGGCTGGCCCCGCTCTGCAACCCGGGGTGCTTGATGTCTGGACGATGCGAAATGGGAATTTCCCTTCCCTCCTCGCCCGCCCTGAGCAATGGTTTCCCGTTGCCCAGGATGCGTCAAATCGGCAATGACCTCTCCACCTTCGGACCGTACAATAGTTCCTGGCGGCACCCTGACGATCACATCTTCCGCATCGCGGCCATACATATTGTTGACTCCCCCGGGTTCCCCGTCCTGAGCGCGATAATGTTTTTGATGTCGCAAATCCATAAGAGTGTTGAGACCCGGGTCCACCTCAAATACGATGCTGCCGCCGCGCCCGCCATCCCCGCCAGCAGGTCCGCCGTTAGGGATATATTTTTCCCGTCGAAAAGCCACTGCCCCATTTCCGCCTTTGCCTGCTTGTACAAAGATTTTTACCTCGTCGACAAACAATGGTTGTTTTGCCCCCCTTACCGATGTCCCCATGACGCGGTAATCACGCCTTGATGGCGCTCCCATGTGACTCCCTTAATGTAATTTCGTGGCAGTTTCGCCATACCTTCTTCACTAATTTCCACAACAAATTGACCTGGTGCAAATCTAACCACAATATTTCCTTGGGTAACCGGTATTACCGTTTTGAGCACGGCCCACAATTTCCACAACATCCTATAGGTTCCTGCAATATGTTCCGGCCGTTCCCATAGAATCATGTGTCCTAACGATTCGGCATACGCATCCAACGCAATCATCTGATAAATCCACCGTAGGGGCAGCCCCCGGAAAATTCCCGGGTGCACACTAGCCAATGCCCGCTCCATAAGATATTGTTCGGCACGTTCGTAGTTCTCTAATTGCAACCATCCGCTTATTACCTGTAGATGGTTGGCATACCGGTGCCGATAGTGGCGGACCATGTCTACGGCCCGGGCCTGGGTATGAAGTTTCGCCCACGCCAGAATATACAAAGCAAAAAGTATAAGAAAAACAATACGCCAGAGGTGGGAACTGACATAGACCCCCACTCCCAGCGCAACAAGTATTACCAGTCGCATTACCAGACTATACATGTGTACGACGACGTGTCTGAAGTTTCTTTTATCCCTCATTGACGGGCACAATGCATACTTCCCGACGATTATGCCCTTTCTGAACAAAAGCCACCGTTCCGTCGACCTTCGCGAACAAGGTAAAGTCTCGACCCATACCAACATTCGTCCCTGGATGAAACTTCGAACCCCGTTGACGAACGATAATGCTTCCGGCCGTCACCAACTGACCTTGATGGCGTTTAATGCCTAACATTTTAGGATTGGAGTCGCGGCCGTTACGCGAACTACCGCCTCCTTTTTTGTGAGCAAAAAGTTGCAGACGCATACTATTCCCTCCTCCGTGGTCGTGAATGACTTAAAATGTGCTCACGATAGCGCACAAATTTCGGTTCACCGTTTGCCAAGTCCCTAAGACCTAGACAAAATGTGTCTATTATGGCTTGAGTCCGTTCAGATGGTGTTTCCTGAAGTGTAATAACAAGATGGCCCATATCCAATTGATAATCCATGGCCACCGGCGCCACCTTCGTCAGTCCCAATATCAACGTTTCCGATAACGCCGATACAGCAGCGCACACAATATCATGACCATAAGGCCCTTGCCCAGCATGACCAGTAACGGCAACCTCTTGAACGATTCCGTTATTATTCCGCCGAATCGTCGCCGTAATCACCGCTAGACCATAGCGTTGATTTGATCAATCCGTACACGAGTCAAATACTGGCGATGTCCTTGACGACGCCGATAATTACTCTTCGGCTTGTACTTAAAAACGAGAATCTTTTCGCCTCGTTCTTGACGCACGATGGTGCCAACCACGTGTGCTCCGTCTACATACGGTGTACCCACCATCGGCTGCCCGTTGTCGTCGACCACCAAAAGCAAACGATCAAACGTATATTCATGACCTTCATCCACGGGTAATTTTTCTATCAAAAGCTCTTGGCCCGGCACAACCCGGTACTGCTTTCCCCCCGTCTCAATTACCGCGTACACTATAAATCCCCCTATTCCATCCAAACACCGCGACATTAATCCAATGCATGTTACCATAAATCTTAGATGTCGTCAAACCTCGGCGCGGGGCGCCGGGGGGAGCATATGGGAATAGGTTTCGACTTTGTCGAGTGATACCGGGGTGAGGTTCAAGCCGTCGTCTTCTGGGTCTCCTAGGATACGTGCGGTGGCAAAGGTTCTTAAAGCTCTCACAATTTCAACCCGGACGACCTCACCCACTCGGTCACCGCCAGCCTCGACGTCAACAACGTATCCCTCCAGACGCGCAATCCCGTCTTTGGCATTCGAGGCATGACGCTCTTGCACTAGTACATCTAATCGTTCTCCCTCATGTACCGGAATGCCCAACCGTTCGACTTCATTCCGGGTTCCTCCTTTAACAAATCGAAGCTCTTCCATCTCGCAGTCCTCCGCACCACGGACGAAAATCGCGCGGCCGGTACTACGTTCCAACTCTTTCAAATTTGTTCCGCCAGGACCGATTAAGTGACTCGCAATGGCCGGATTCGCTTCGACCAGAAGAGCCTCGGCACCGGATTCTTTAAGACGACCGACAATACGCTGGCGAAGACGTCGCGCAATTACCTCTTCTGACAACACATGCCCCCGGCCGTCACATTGAGGACAGACTCGCGTCAATTGATTTAATAAAGATTCCCGAACTTTCTTTCGGGTCATCTCGAGTAATCCCAGTCGCGTCAACCCTAACACCGTCACCCGGGTCCGGTCATGCCTGAGGGCCCTTTGAAGCGTCTTTAATACTTCCGCTTGATCTTCTTCGTTCTCCATGTCAATAAAATCCGTAATGATAATCCCACTAATATCCCGTAGCCGTAGTTGCCGGGCAATCTCCACCGCTGCCTCTTTATTGGTCGCTAAGACCGTATCGGAAAGGTCCGTTGATCCCACATTCTTCCCGGTGTTGACATCGATAACGGTTAGGGCCTCGGTCTCGTCGATAACCAAGTACCCTCCACATTTTAGCCACACGCGCCGTCTCAATGCACGGTCTAACTCCGCCTCAATCCCGCGCAATTCGAACAGGGGAATCGTACCCTGGTCCCACTCAATACGATGTCTTAAGGTTGGAGAAATCGTTTCGGCAATTTCCTGGGCCCGGTAAAACGCTTGTTCGTCATCAATAACAAACCTATCCACCGATTCATCCAGATGGTCACGGATCGTTCGGGCTATGAGACTAGCTTCGCGATGCAATAATGCCGGTGCTTGCATAACCCGTGCTTTATGCTTAATTCGCGCCCACATCCGCCGCAAGTAAGTTAAGTCGCGAATTAAAGCCTTTTGCGAAGCCCCTTCCGCAACGGTTCTAACGATCAGTCCCATCCCTTTAGGACGAATCTTTTCCGCAATACTGCGCAGTCTTTCTCGTTCACGCTCCGAATCGATTCGCCGCGATACCCCAATTGTTTCAGCATAGGGCGTGAGAACCAGATATCGTCCCGGCAAACTTAGATTAGTGGTCACTCGCGCCCCTTTATTTCCTATAGCTTCTTTGACAATCTGTACGACGATTTCCTGTCCAACCTTCAATACTTCCTGAATAGGGCGCGACTTTTTGTGGTCGCGTTCTTCCGCATGGGCGTCGTCGACATATAAAAATCCGTTCTTTTCCAATCCCAGATTCACAAAAGCTGCCCGCATACCCGGCAATACATTTTCCACTTTTCCTTTGTAAATATTTCCAGCTGACTGGTCTTCGTCGTCATGCTCGACATAAAATTCTACTAACTGTCCAGCTTCTAAAATGGCCAGACGGCTTTCATGAGGTTCGTAATTAACCAACAGTTCCTTGAAAACTTTTGGTTCCGGCGCCAGAGGAGCGCTCTCATCATGATTTAACGATGCGGCAGCCCCTGGGGATTCGACGCCAGCATCCCTATTAGCCGCTCCTATAGAGTCATCGGACTCTGCAGGAAGAATCCCCCAACGGCGACGTTTGCGCCGTGTCATGAATGGACCCCTTTCCCGAGTGACAAAAAAATAAAAATCTTAGGCACCAGCTTATAGGGTTGGGTTACCGATGCCTTAGGTCTATCATACCATGACCTGGTAAAGGATCAACGATGCATCAATAATTCACGGAGGCTAATGCCTGGTCCGTAATCGTGAAGAGCTTGGAGTAAGTCCTCCTCGTATAGAATGCCCATTTTTTTCATATCAGGTGACAAAACCACCACCCGATGATATTTCAAGGGACGCATAACCTTCAGAACATCCTTTAAAGCCGTGTTACAATGAACGGCAAAATCATCAAGCAGCCATACCGGCTTCTTTTGCAGCCAATTAGCCCGCAAATGCAGATCCCGTAAAATCAGATATTGCGACGATTCATCTGAACTGATGGCACCCCAGTGGAGAAATAGGGAAAAAACACCAAGACTTAACAAGGGATGCGGGGTCAGAAACGATACGATCGTAATGACAAATAGACCTCTGGCGAACCAGATCCCGCCTTGAACCACCCGCTTTCGAGCCGTCTCG
>JAKADI010000043.1 GCA_021820675.1 Bacillota bacterium
TTTCTGCTTGCCCTATACGGAGGATGGGTTACTAAGCATAGATCCAGAGATCAGAGATGATACTTGGAGACTCCGACCATGTTGAGAACGCAATGGGGCACAAACGGCGCTACCGCTACTTCGTCCCAGAGGAGAACTCGCCTCTTGGAGGCAGCATGGGTCTAAACTTTACGGGAGACGAAAGAATTACCGACGCGCTCACGCGTCCAAAGGGAATGAGCCGGTCCACCAAGACTTCTAATTGGGTCATCGAAGCAACCGCCGCCTTCATGATATAGCTGACCGCGCCGGTAACTCGGTGGCACTCGATGACATCGGGGTCGCTTGCGATGAAATCTTCAAACTTATGGCACGCCACATTGAGCTGTCCGATTTCCATAATGACAAGCACATCACGGCCAACACCGAAAGGTGATACGCGGGCGGTAAATCCTGCGATCACGTTCCGCTCTTCCATGCGGTGCAAACGTTCTGCCACGCTCGGGCGACTGAGATTCAGCGCTTTAGACAACTCACTGACGGTAATTCGGCCGTCTTCCTGGAGAAGTTCCAAAATCCGAACGTCAATCTGGTCCACTTCTATCACCTTCATTATGTTCATTATGCAGGACTTTGAATACAAAGCTATTCAACTTGAATAGAAAATGCAGAATATGCGTTCCCGATTGCATGTCATTCTATCGCAGAAACCTCTATGCTGTCTATACAATAGGTTTCGGGAGGGATAACGTGTCCGGTACGCTGAACGGTTCAATCTCCGTGTGGCAGGGAATGGCACTTTATGTGGGTGCCGTTATTGGGTCCGGTATTCTAATCTTGCCAGGGATGACTGCCGTAATCGCTGGAGCCGATGCCTTGCTTTCGTGGGGTGGAATGATTTTACTCAGTGTACCACTGGCTTACACTTTTGCCTTTCTGGCAAGAGAGTATCCCAGTGCGGGCGGGGTCTCAACCTTTGTCGAGAAGGCTTTTGGCCGGTATGCCGGCGCACTCATCGGATGGTTTTATTTCATTGCCGCGTCCGCAGGCCAGTTCATCGTACCTTTGACGGGCGGTGTTTATGTGACCTACGTCTTTCACTGGAACCCCGTCGTCGCATTCGTGATCGCAGCGATTTTATTGGGTGGGTCGGTTACGGGGAATTATTTCGGACTCCGAACTAGTGGTAAGGTGCAGTTGGCAACAAGCGGCTTGATCGTTGGGGTTCTGCTTGCGACGATTCTATTGGCGATTCCGTTCATGCATGCCCGTGTACTTTCTCCCCATATCTCTGGGTCCATGTGGGAACCGGTTGGTAGAGCATCGATGCTGATCTTCTGGTCGTTCTTTGGATGGGAGGCCATCGCCAGTTTGGCACCGGAGTTCAATCACCCGGAACGCGATGTGATGCGAGCTACGTGGGGGGGAATTGGTATCGTGGGCGTGTTATACTTCGGCATCGCCCTGGCGGTCGTAGGCACGCATTCGTATGCCGTGGGTCAGCAATCGATGGCGCAGGCCATGAACAACGCCTCATTGGCGCAAGTCATGGCAAACACCATCGGCAGGAGTGCGGGAGTGGTGACGGCCGTGATCGCACTGGTGATTTGCCTGGGGACGACGAATGCCTTTGTCGCGAGCATCAGCCGGCTGGCCTATGCGTTGTCACAGGAGAAGTTGGCTCCGGCATGGTTTGATCACCTCAATGAACAGCGGTCCACACCGCAAAGGGCGGTGCTGCTTGTCGGAGGGCTCGCCGGGATCGGGCTTGTCGTCACGTATGTGTTCAATCTCGGCATGAACCAGTTGGTCTATGTTCCGAACTCACTGGGAATTGCGACTTATATTCTCGGAACTGCTGCCGGCGCACGGTTAATTCAGTCATGGATCGGAAAGGTCTGTGCAGGCACGGCTTTTGTGTTGTGTCTGATTGCGTACCCATTTGTGGGCACATTCATCGCGATCCCGATTGTGGTAGCTGTCCTATGCATCGGGTACGTGCTGTGGCGGACTCGGCATGAGACGAGAAAAAATCGATCGGTCATAGGGTGAAATTCTATTCGAGACATGGTATGCCGTATTGTACAAAAAACATGGTTAAACGACTAAATGGAAGAGACGAATGGATCATGTAAACACCCAAATTGTGCCCAAGACTTATCATTCACAGCTGACCAGGTTAAGCGCCCAGCATCGCTTCTGCAGATGACGACTCCTAAAGACTGACTCCGGTCAATAAGCCAAGGCGGGCGACCCGCGAGCGCATTCGGGTCACCCGCCCGTCGTTACGGCACAATCGTTCACCTTCGGCTACGGCGGCAGGGAACAGAAAAGTCAAGCCGACAAACTCCGCTACTCCAGGTCTTAGGGGAAACTAGAACATTTTTCCCACTTTTGAAGCAACTGGGCCAACTCACAGAACGACAACGGCGGAATGGATCCTCTATCTTTCATGGAGTTGTTGCCGGGGTTTACAGGTATCCTGCCCGCAATCACTGCTCGCCTATTTTCGGCCGTCCCCCTAGCTTCCACAACGCATCCCCCCGTCCTCGCCCATGCCCGCGTCAGGAACGGGCGTACCGACATTCTCCCCCGATCCACGTGGATAACACTTGAGGGACGGATTCAGGATTGTCGAGAGGGCTGTTGTCTACCACCACAAAATCTGCCCAACGCCCGGCATTTAAGCTCCCTACAAATCCTTCCCGAAAGCCCAGATATGCTGCCCAATCCGTATACGTTCTCAGGGCTTGCCTCGCCAAAATCCGTTGATCGTCTCCGAGTACGGAGCCTCCCTGGGTGAGGCGATGTTGTGCGGTATAAAGTGTACGAAGCGGATTGAGAGGGGTAACTGGGCAATCCGAATGAACAGAAAAGATCAGGCCCGCGTTGATGGCATCTTGCAAGGGACTAATTCGGGCCCCACGCTGCGCGCCCAAAAACATCTCTCGATGTCTATCACCATAATAATAAACATGATTCACGAAAAACGACGGGAAAATTCCCAGTCGCTTCATCATTGCCAATTGCTCTACAGTGGCCATTTGCGCATGCTCGATCCGGTGCCGGGTTGACTCCTTAGGGTATTGACCTAGCACCTGTTCAAAAGCCTCTAAGGCAGTTTGAATAGCCAAATCCCCATTGCAATGAATAATGATTTGCCGGTCCTGGAGATGAAAATAGGAAAACAAATCCACCAATTCCTCGCGACTCAAAAGCAACATCCCGGTCTCTTCAGGGCGGTCCGAATACGGAGAACACAAAGCGCCGGTGTGGCCTTGAATCGATCCATCGGCAAACAACTTGATTCCTCCCGCCCACAAATAAGGGCTAACGTAAGGGTCGGGCACGAATGACTCTGGGGACAACACCCGTGCGTAGCACTGCACACGAACGCCCAAGTCCCCACTTTCGCTAGCCTGCTGATAGGCGCGCCAAATGACCTGGCTGGCCTCAGGATCGCCCAGCCCCATGGCGGCATCCGTCATCGCCGTCACGCCAACCGCCCAACAATCCTCACTGCCTTGTCGAATAAACCGTTCGTAGTCCACCAAACTGGGTTTGGGAACATGGCGTGAAATGGATTCCAACGCTTGAGCTTCTTGTAACAGTCCCGTTAGCTCCCCTTGACGCTTTTCCACCCCGGGGACATTGGCGGCTGCGGTCAATCCGGCGATTTGGAATGCCATCCGATTAACCACAGCCAGATGGCCGGAATTATGCACCAGGTACACCGGGTTGTCGGGGGCCGCCGCGGTTAACTCTTCGACGGTAGGCGGACGTTTCTCGGCCAACAACGACTCATCGTAGTGAAATCCCAATATCCACTGCCCCGGTTCTTTAGTTCGGGCTTCTTGACGCACCCGCTGGAGAATGTCACCAATCCGCTGATTAGGCGGTGTTCCGCAATCAATGTGTTCCTTGACTTGCCCCATCATCAGGAGATGGGCGTGCGATTCAACAAAGCCGGGCAATATGGTGTCATGGCCCAAGTCGATACGTTTCGTCTTCGCATCCGTCCATGTCACAAAATCATCGTGTGATCCCATTCCCACAATACGGCCCTCGTCGACGGCCAGCACGGCAGCCTCCGTGCCGTCGGCATTGACAATTTTACGTGCCTGAAACAACATTTTTCCCATTTCATCCCTCCGACTTTCTGCCACTATGACGGTTTCGCCCACTGCTCGTCTACGGGAACCACCGGCTTCGGCGTCAATAACGACACGATCACCGTCACCACCATGTTCCCCACGAGCGCGATCAAGCCCAAATTGAGCCCGAACGGTAACACGTGACTAAAATACAAACTCAGAGCCACCACATCCCCGACGATCAATCCGGTTCCCACCCCGATAGCCGTAGCGCGGCGCCAAAACAATACCGCCAATAACGCCGGGAAGAATTGCGTGAATCCATAGTACGCCGTGTTGATGAGATTCAACATGAGATGCGGCGCCAACACCGTCAACAACAAACTGATCAATAAATAAACGGCCACCACCACCTGGGCCCACCGTTTCACTTGGTCATCGGTCGCCCCCGGACGGATGAGTTGGCGGACCACATTTTTGGACACAATCGCCGAAACGGTGAGGCTCAAGCCCGTGAGGACCAGGATCGCCGACAAAGCCGCTCCAGCCATGACGATGCCTTGCAAGCCACTCGGCAAGAGACGCTGGGAGGTCGCCATGATGGCCATGTCCGGAGCCTTGGACAGCCCGGACACATGCACGACGGCAAAAAAGGCGGCCATGATGAGGAACACATACATCAGCATGTAAAGCGGCATAAACACCTGGGCCTTGGCGACCGATTGCGCGGATTTGGCCGTAAACACATACTGCAGTCCAAAGGGAGAGGCATAAAATCCCATCGCTTGGAAGACAATGGTCGACAAAACAAATGGCGTGGCATGTGCCGACACGAGCACGGCGGACTTTCGGGCCACGAGCAGCGGGGCAAAAATGCCGCCGGCTCCATGAGCAGCCACTAACGCTGCACTCCCGATAATCACGATCCCAAGAATCATAAAAATGTCCTTCACAATCGACACCATCGCGACGGCACGCATCCCGGAGAGGATGATGTAAATCAGGGCTAATAACCCGGCCAGCGACAACGCCATCACCGGCGACAACGCGAGGTGAAAGGCCTCAAATACCACTTCTAGTCCGGCGAATTGCAACTGGCCCCACGGAATAATAAAAATCAACCCCGAGATGGCGGCCAGAACCCCCAAAGCCGGGCTACGAAAGTGACTTTGCAGCAAATCCGGTCCGGTTTCGGACTGGTAGCGCTGGCCCACGCGCCAGAGTAACGGATTGATGAAGTATCCGATAGGATACGCCAGTAAGATATATCCCATAAACCAAACCGCATAGGTGGCTCCACCGGCATAAATGCCCCCCGGAAAACCCACCAGGGTACCGATACTATAGATTTCTCCCACAGCCAGGAAAAAGAAGAGAAAGCTCACAAAGGATCGTTCCGCAACAAAGAACTCACTCAAATTATTATGGCGCCGATGGATGCGGCCGTAATAGGCGACGGCTAAGCTCCCCGCGATAATCAACAAGAAGACGGCTAAGGCCACATTTTACCCCTCCTCATAGGTGGTTGGATCCATTCGCCATGCCAGATACAAGCACCCGGTCGTCAACGGAAACCATAAGAAAATCCAGAAATACACGAAGGGGATTCCGGCGACCAGGGGATAGGTTCGGTTATACCACGGAAACAACGCCACGATGGCGAAAAACGGTACAATAAGACCAATAATCACGCGCCATACAGTTCTCATAAAGCGCTCCTTTCCCCACCGATAATTGCAAGACCGTGTTCGCCCCCGGTAAGGCGGGAACGTTCGGTGTGCCCGACACCTTGTCCGGGAACTAACGAAAAGCCCAATCGATGCAATTCCTGGTAATTTTTCATCAACGGAATCGCGGATGACGGGGAGTCTGCGGAGATTTAATGACCACCAACTTCTTCATCCGCCATGCTTTTATTGTGGTTTTTGCCTACAACGCGCAAGCGTTGTCCTATTCGCATAATATCATAATATTTATTCAACTACCGCTTTCAGGACAAGAATGCGCTTTATTCTCAACGATAACCCCTTCGAAAGCAAAGCCTATAGGCAACGAATATCACAACGCCCGACCATAGCCATTAAGCCTCTTGAAGCAGGGAGACATTGGCGGAAACCGTCGCCAGCCTGACGCACCAACATGGTCTACCATCTTTTCCGGCCCACGGGCACGGCGGATTCAGAATGGCCCAAAGCGGGACTAAGCGGGACGGTGGTTTTGAGCGTCAACTTCCCTATCCCATAGTGGAGGGAAATGACATCCATAGCCCATCAGAAAACCACGTTAAGTCGCATCTGGCGCGTTGGCATAAGCCCGGTCTAGCACTTGCATGATATGCATAACCGTCACTGGCGGACCAAATCTCTTGACCCCTTGCTCCATCTGCAACCAACAACCCGGATTGCCGGTCGCAACCACTTCAGCCCCGGTGGGAATATCCATCATTTTCCGTCGCAAAAGTGCGTCAGCCATGGCCGGATGGGTTAGGTTATAGATTCCCGCACTGCCGCAACAGCGCGTCATATCAGGCATAGGGCGATAATCCGATCCGGGCAGGGACTGCAAAAGGCGCTCCGGAATATTGCCCACTTTCATCACATGATGGAGATGACAAGATCCTTGATAAGTTACGGTATAGGGAAAGGGCCCGGATGGAGGCTCGAACCCCACTAAATCCAGGATTTGCATTGCATCGTGCACGCGTGACGAAAATTCCCTGGCTCTATTGGCATAACGCGGATCATCCTTAAGCCAGTCCGGATATTCAAGAAGAGCCGCACCACATCCGCCGGCGTTGGTGGCAATGTAGTCGGCTCCCTGACCAAATCGGTCAACATTAATCCGGGCGAGTCGTCTCGCTTCTTCTCGGTTCCCCGCGTGCACGGCCAGGGCGCCACAACAAACCTGCCCTTCTGGGGCTGTAACGGAGCATCCGTGCCGTGACAACACCCGCACGGTGGCCTCATGGGCATCCGAAAATGCCGCATCCATAATACATCCCAAAAACAGTTGCACACGGACAGTGTCACGGGCATGAGCCTTAGCAAGCCTTTTGACCGGCATCCCCCCTGCCGCCTTGGACGGCAGGGGACGCACTGTAGAGGCCAAAGTGCTGACACTCGCCGGCAATCCCGGCCATTTGTTGCGGCGTTGCCATAGGCCGATTTGTTGACCGGCTTTAAACACGCGCCGCGCCACCTTAAGGCGGCCGGGATGGGCGAGTACCTGCTCGAGCCACCGAGCCCACGCCGGCGTGGTGACGATGTGCTGTTGCACCACCTCGGCCCGCCCCTTTTCTATTAACCTGCCAATGGGCACCCCGGAAGGGCACGCACTTTCACACGCCCGGCAATCGAGACAGGTAAAGAGAGTTTCGGCCAGTGGTCCATTTTCAAGGGGTATGAGTCCTTGCGCCACTGATCTGATAAGTTGCACTCGCCCTCGCGGGGATTCACGCTCTAGACCCGTCTCTTGAAATGTCGGGCAACTGGGCAAACACAATCCACATTTAATACAGGATTGAAATTCATCGGCCTGGGGAGCATCTGCCGTCAACCACCCGCTAGCTGGATCCTTCATGATTTTGACTCCTTTCGCTCCCAAGGTTCTAGCGATACGGGCCACGGCGGAGCCTCCTCAGGAAAGATTTTGCCGGGATTCAAGATATGCTTGGGGTCAAAGACCGCTTTAAGTTGACGCATCGCCCACAGCCCATTCTCGCCATGTTCCCACGGCATAAATGGAGCTTTAAGATAGCCGATTCCGTGCTCGCCGGTTAACGTTCCCCCCATAGCCAGGGTGGCATCAAAGATAGCGGCGACGGCAGCCCAGACACGGGACATTTCCTCGGCATTGTGTTCGTCGCACATAATATTCGGATGAAGATTGCCATCTCCAATATGACCAAAAATCACCAGATCGACGGCGTATTCGCGGGCAATCGCTTTGAGCCGCCGCACCATTTCAGGAATTTTGCTGCGGGGAACGGTGGCGTCTTCCGAGACTTTTGACGGTTTAATCCGTGCCACCGCCGAAGAAATCGACTTACGCGCCACCCACAACTCGGCCGCCTCGTGCGCATTGGAAGCGACGACAACGCTCCGCGCCCCGCCTTGCCGGCAAAAATCGGATATTTGACCAACCTCGGAGTCGATGACCACACCAGGCCCATCGACTTCGATCAAAAGCAAGGCCGCGGCATCCATCGGCAGTCCAAGGTGAAGATAGGATTCCACCACACGAATCGAAGCGTCATCGATAAACTCGAGGGCCGCTGGACGGAGTCCTGCCTCCACGACCCGACTTACTGTTTGCGCCGCGTCCTCAAGATCGTCATAGATCGCCAAAAGCGTTCGTTTTGCCTCAGGCTTGGGAATGAGTTTCATAATCGCCTCGGTAATGATGCCTAAAGTCCCCTCCGAGCCTACGAACAGGCGCGTGAGATCATAACCACTCACATTTTTGACGGTGATGCCACCGGTATTGAGAATCCGCCCATCCGCGAGCACCACCGTTAGTCCCAGTGTATAATCCCGAAAGACCCCGTACTTAAACGCATGCGGCCCGCCCGCATTTTCGGCTAGACTTCCTCCCATGGTGGCCGCGCGGGCGCTCGAAGGATCCGGTGGAAAAAACAGCCCGTTCTTGTCTACAGCACCGGCAAACCGTTCTACGGTTATTCCAGCCTGAACTCGAGCGTAGAGATCTTGATCATTGATTTCGATTAAGTTCTGCAGCCGGCTCAGGTCCAGAACCCAGCCGCCATTTAGCGGCACCGACCCTCCGGAAAGGCCGGTGGATGCCCCGCGGGGATACA
>JAKADI010000044.1 GCA_021820675.1 Bacillota bacterium
CTATGGGCGCCTGCCAACCCTGTGACCAACCTCCAATGTCGTAGCCCAAAACCGCTAAGATATGTTCAACACGAGTTAAGTCGAGTAAAGGGGTGGTGTCAGGTCATTTAAGTAGGACGGCATGCAAAACGCATGGATGACCCGGGAAAGGTGGAGCGCGTGCATGATCGCTCCGGACGTGCCCGCAAGATCCTGGTGAATTCGTTTGGTCCATGTCGCTTGCCATCGCGCGATCCACAGTTCCATCGCCTAGACAGCGTCTTTTGATTCCATTGGATTCATAACCGCACCGGTGCGCTCACCCCAAATCCTGCTGCAAATACGTGCTGTGTCGGAATCAACAGAAGAAGCAGAACCCCCAAGGCGGCCATTCCAATCACCCCACCCGCTAACGCTTTGCCGCTCAGACCTCTCACTTCAGAACTGATGGCCACAAGAAACCCACCCCACCAAATGCCTAATAAGCCCCATGACACGTGAAAAGCGATCCCCACAATGCCCATGACCCAAAAGACCACTCCACCGGTAACCCAACGTGGTGCAACCCCCTCATAAGATGGCGTCTTATTTTGGGTCGCAAGAAGGCTCAAAATTACAATACCGATCACCGCCAAGGCCCCATTGATTAAAGCGATCACAACTATGGGTCGAAAGAAAACGAAGAGTTGGATCCCATTAAGGGAAGGGCGAACGAGAGTGCCACCAGAAAAAAAGAGACCGCTGCGCGATGGTTGGTTGCCATCCACACATCATGATTGGCCCGTGTGGCCTTCGTACGAATACCGATTCCTGTACCAGGCTTCGCATTTCGAGTTAGAAATCCCAAAGCCACGAGCACTACCGCCAACACAAACACGATGAGGTTGGGTTCGAGATTGACTAATTCAGTGGCGCTCATTTAAGCAACTCCCTGCGGTGTTGATCCCCTAAACCCGCGATTTCGCGACGTAATAACCACTGGAGAGCAAACCTCTCAAGAATGTCGTCTGCACGCTCTTCTGCATATTGACGGACCAACTCCCTCACATTGCGGTTCAAGTAAAAAATTGCACATGGGGACACATCGTAGGAACCGTCAGGGTTTCTACGGCAATATGATAGGCGTCGTCCGTGTCATCGACGGTGATGATGCGGCATTCCGGTAAGTTCAACAAGTTCGGCACTGAGGCCCCCATCGGTTCGTCCATTTGGTATCCCCCTGATTTCGACCTACATGACATCCATCACAAAGTCCGTTTTCACGTTACCATAACCATGACGAGCAATCCATCATAAAGCCCGTTTTTGGTACGGCGTGTTTGTGCGACTGACTTGTTCGAGATCCATCACAAAATCCGCATACCCGAAAAAACACCTGGTCCCCAGTTGAGCACAGAACACTAATACGCGCCGCCGACACTATGACGTGTTAAGTCATAATTAGACCCAAGGCCAGTCCGCTTACATCGCTTGTTACTCCATCAACGATTCGAGCGGGCACAGAAAAGAAATTCATACAGTGCCCTCATCTCCCATATCAGTAAAACTGGTTCCGGATTATTTAAAAGGCCCGGCATAAATCCGCCAATTGTATGGTTGTACTATACGTCATTCAGCGATATGTTCGACGTGACCTTAATTTTGCAGACAGAGGAGGAGGGTCTTACGAAACAATTGATATCATCTCAGCCGTGGTTTTCGGCGCGCGCATTGCGTATGACAGGTATTGTGACGTTCATCGGAATTATGATGGTCAACGCCATGGGGTTTATCGATCATGACACGAAATCCGGAATGGGCTGTGGTGCCAATTGGCCGCTTTGCAACGGGGCCGTGGTGCCGACCTTTTCCAATGAGGCTGTCATCATTGAGTACGTTCATCGCCTCTTAACTTTAGCCTTTGTTGTGGCTCTCGTCATTTTCCTGATTGGGGCATTAAGAAAGCGACGCGAATCCGTGACATGGAACCGCATGGCCGTAGGGCTCGTGACATTACTACTGGTCGAAACAGCCATTTGCACCGCGGGTGTGTTATGGAACGTACCAGGTTCTATCATGGCTTGGCTGGCCCCTATCGGTTTAGCGGCTCAGGGCATTCTTTTAGCCATGGTATTGTGGTTAGCGGAGCACAAGCAATCCGTTCGCTTAATGGGAAACATTAAGCACCATCCCCTCATCTCCGCAGTCCTTTTGCTAACCATTTTCTACCTTTATGAAGGTGCGTGGTTATCCTACGTTCCACCCACGCATCTTATGACCGCGACCTATCAAGTGAGTGGCAGTGTTCTGGCTTTGCTCACCATCATCTGGGTTAGTTATCAGGTTCGTCAAGGCACTGGATTGGGCTATGGATTGTGGCCCTTAGTCGCCGCACCGTTCATCTCCCGTTTTACCGCACAAACGGTTGCCGGAGATCTTGCTATCTATCTCTGGTTATCATGGATCACGGGAGCGATAGCTTATTACATCATCCAGGGAGATGGAGGATTAGAACGCCACGGCCTAAATCCCCAGCCCTCGGCCATGGCCTCGAAGACACACGGTCCATAGTTTCGACACGCACGAAAATGCACCGATGGAAAAGTCATATACCCAAGCGACCCTCATAACCCGTTGTTTGTGAGCCGAATTCGCTGTTAACGCCGGTATTTACACGTCACGCTTTTCAGTGTTGCCGATACGGGTGGCACTATGGAAAACGAACTTCGCAGCCATAGGGCTATATTCCCATAGTCGCGCGGCCCTGGCATCTTTGCCTCCGTCGCCGATTATGGTCAGGCTGATCACAAACAATATAACCAGGGCTGCAGCGAGGAAACAACGACCCCGCCCTAAAGGACGGAGCTTGGATCCGGACTCCACCACAATTCCAAGAACCTTTGCAGGCGCTTGGCTTGGGATTCAGCATCCGACCCATAAGGACTAGCCGACAAATAGCCCGTCCTCATCCAGTCCTGCCGAATGAGGGGCGGTCGCAGGGTTACATTGCGAGCACCCATAGATCGGCATGAAGGGTAAACGACACAGGGTACAGCGGAACACCAGTCAGTGCACAATTTCCCACCATGCTACTTCTGTCTTAGGAGATACGGCTGGCCTCCACCAAACGGTCCCCCAAACCCTATCTCTTCGAGCCCATTCTTTGGCTATAGAACCGGTAGAAGCACGAATCTCGGTTGCGCCGTCGACGCTCCTACCGGATTAGCAAAGACTGGTGGTATATGTGACGTTTCTAGAGGCCTAAAAGGTTTTGACCCGTATTTTGCCCTCCTATCATCCTTGGGACTTTTAGTCAACCATTTTTGACCTTATACACAACTTCCGTTTAATAGTAATGACACAGCTGCGCTGTGTTTGATCCGACTACATGCCATCCCGGAATAACAGGCGGTTTCTCAGTTATCCCACCCGTGTGGAACATTGTTAAGACATCGCGCGTATAATGCACTGGCACATAATCCATTAACCGTTACAGGAGGATTGTCATGGCACAGTTCGACTCAACTTTTGCCCCGTATCATCCCTTTGGCAGTCGGGAATTGCATCTCGAATCGCCTTCCATGCATGGAACCGATGTCGCGGTGTTGCAAGCAGTCTACGATGTTATGGTCCGGTCCATGAATCCACCGCTGGGGCCAATGGGATCGCGGATCGCCATAGACGGATACTTCGGTCCCCAAACACGTCAAGCCGTACTCAACATTCAATCGTATTTTGGTATCGAAACAGACGGGATCGTGGGACCGAACACATTCTTTCTTTTTGGACAGGGAATCGGGCCTCACACCACCTATGGGGGACCTGTCTATGGAAGTCAGACCCTGGTTGAAGGGGACTCTGGCGGAGATGTAACAATCTTGCAAAATCGTTTAAACTGTTTTCGCTATGCCAAGATAATTGGCAAACCGGCCATGGGCCAATTCAATCACGACACGGCCCGTGCCGTAGGGGCTTTTAAACATGACGCCGAAGCGCATGGAGATACCGGGTTCCCTGACAACAGCATCGCTGGCTTTGGATTTTACGACGCCACTTGGATTTACACATTCGCCGGTGGTCGAGCCATCTTTACCGGCCGAAACGGATTCGACGTCGTGTTTATACAGATCTTCCTAAAACAGCTAGGGTACTATACAGGACGCTTTATCGGTTACTATGATGACGCCACTCATGACGCCGTCGAGCGGTTTCAGCAAGATAACCACATTGCGGTGGACGGCGTTATCGGGCCAGAAACCTTCTACCACATTGGGTTGCACAATGACAATCCTGCTCCCGTTCCCGAGCTCATTGCCTGGCCAACGATGTCCTAGTCCCTTCCACAACTGTCATGTGCCCTTGTCGCCGCCCGTTCCCTTTCGGCCTCCCCCCAACCGTATCCGGGGGAGGCCATCTTCGCGTCTGATCACTTTCCCGCGATTCGCGTATTTCCGGGGCAAACGGGGACGAACGGCTTCGACTATACCATTGCGCTAACCAGACGCGATCCTTCTTTTGCTCAGCACCTGCCGGACTGAAGCCATTGATGGGGTTCTCGATTCAAGCACCCATGACGGCAACGCGATTTTCAGATGCTTCGCCTGGGGAAGGGGAATGCGCGGACATGGTGTTCAAATGGAGTCGGGATAATAAAATTTTTAAGATAAGTCAATCTAGAAAGGAAAATTTCAATCGTTTGGCGTATTGGGAGAATATTACGAAGTTTGAGGGAGGAACGACCATGATACAAGACGGTAAAGCATGGAACTTTGCCCGAGACGTTATTGATTATCTTGCGAAAATAAGGCCAAACGCTCCGGCCTTATATCTTATGAAGAATAATCAGGACAGTTTGTTGTCTTTCGCGGAAGTTGCGCAGATCTCAGCGCAAACAGCCGATTGGCTCCAAACTCGCGGAATTGGTAAAGGCATGCGAGTCCTCGTCGTCTTAGGCAAAGATCCGGCTTTTTGGCCGGTTATGGTGGCCCTCAACAAATTAGGAGCCATCGCCATGCCCGGCACTACGCAGTTAACAGCCAAAGACTTAAAATATCGCCTGCAAACATCAAACGCATCTGCTGCCATTGTGCTTCCTGAAGTCGCAGCTAAGCTATCCGATAAGGAAACACATCTGAGCCATGCCATCACCGTAGGTCATGCGCACCCGGGCTGGACACTTCTGGATCCATACCATCTAGACAATCCTGAATTCGCGGGGCATCCCACCGATTCAGGTGACCCCACCCTAATCTACTTTACCTCGGGAACCACCGGTTTTCCTAAGATGGTGCTGCACAATCAACGATATCCGCAAGCCCACCGCATTACCGCGCAATACTGGATTGGGCTACAAGACAATGACATGCATTGGAACGTCTCCGACACAGGTTGGGCTAAAGCCGCCTGGAGTTCGTTGTTTGGCCCTTGGATGGTTGGCGCCGCTATATTCGTCGATAACCTGACGGGCAAGTTTGATCCCAAACAATTTTTGCACATCTTATCCACCTATCCCATTACCTCCGTGTGTGCGCCCCCAACCGTGTACCGCTTAGTTGTCAAAGAAGATTTGAACCAGTGGTCCTTCCCTCATCTTCGCAGCGCCGTTAGTGCCGGCGAACCGTTAAACCCTGAAGTGATCCAACTCTTTAAGCAAGCGACCAAACTCGACATCCGCGACGGGTATGGTCAAACTGAAACCGTCCTACTAGTGGGCAATTCCCCGGGTCATCGCCTCAAATTCGGATCCATGGGTCAACCCGCCCCGGAATTTGATATGGCGGTAATCGATCATGACGGAGTGCCCCTGCCGGCCGGCCAAGAAGGGGACATTGCCATTAAGGTTCGGCCCAGTCGCCCACCAGGCTTGTTTCAAGGCTACGTCAATGATGAAACTGGGACACAGAAGCGATTCGTCGGCGATTATTACATTACCGGCGATCGAGCTATAATCGATGAAGACGGATATTTTTGGTTCGTGGGGCGGGCCGACGATGTGATCATTAGTGCAGGCTACCGCATCGGACCATTTGAAGTGGAATCCCTCTTGGTCGAACGCCCGGAAGTGATAGAAGCAGCCGTCGTCTCTTCTCCCGATCCCATACGCGGAGAAATTGTCAAGGCCTTTGTCGTATTAAAGTCAGGCATTGAACCCAGCGCCTCCCTAGTCGAAACTTTACAAAATCACGTGAAAACGCAAACCGCCCCCTATAAATACCCACGGTCGATCGAGTTTGTATCCGAATTACCCAAAACGGTATCCGGCAAAATTCGCCGAGTCGAACTACGCCAACGGGAGTGGGAGAGGTGAACGTCAAGGTTGCCAAAGCGAAAACCCAGTTTCATATCACCACCGGGTGCTTGGCCAAAACTATCGGATCACGCCGTCTTTTGGAGGAGCAGCGACTTCTTTCTCCACGGGAAGACATCCGAAGGCCAGGTGTTGAGCAACCCTTCACGCGTTGAGGATCATGCCAAATTGGCATTTCGCCGTAACTTTGATGTTATGGAGACAGTCAAGCGCACAGGACAAGAGAGCCCTTCCGCCGTCGCCCCTTTGCGGCGAGAAGGGCTCTTCCCGTGAGATTGTCATCGCCCTCTCGAGGGCTGCGATACGCAACAGAGGCAGGCACCTGAAATCGTAAACGCCGAAAAGCGCAAGACCATGAACACGGACACGGCACAAATGCTTGATTTGCAAACTGTCACAAGTTCTAGTATGGTTACAAATACGCAGGTATAATTGACGTGAAGAACTACGGGATTGGTAGCCATTCATGGTGTTCCGATGAATAAGATGCCATCATAAAATGTCCCGGTAGTGTTGCAGTGCATCAAGCATGGTAACGCCAGTCACATATTTGCTGATGTAGGTAGCCTAGGCACCAAAGCATTTTGTTTTTGATGATAAATTGGCCTTGAAAAAGAGCAGCTATACGGGTGAAAGGACGGTTGCAGGTGATAAAAGTTTACCCCCGATTCGAGGACGACCTGCTCGTGCGATTATTTCATAAGGGTGTAAAATCACAGTGGACGGTCGAGGATGTTAATTGGACCGATCCGATTCAATTTTCGCGCGAACAAGCCCACGCCTTAGCTCGCATGCTAACCCCTGTGTATTTAGGCGAACAATCGGCGATGATCGGCGCGAGTGTCGCCCTTCCCCAAATGGCCGGTGCGGGTGAAACAACAGCCCAACTATATCTCAGCAGTTTTCTCATGGACGAAGCGCGCCACTTTGAGGTCCTTACCCGGCTTTATCAGCGGCTGGACGCCGATCCTTTGACCATTCGCCAAATGCCGGAAATGCTGCGCTATCACAATCGACTTCGCAAAGGGGATCGGTTGGACTGGGTTTGGGGGATTCTCATCAGCGACATCTTTGCGAAAAATTTTTACGCAATGTACGCAAAGACCCAACCTGATGCGTTATTCGGTAAAATATCCGGACGTATCTTAAAAGATGAATCGCGCCATCAAGCGTTTGCCGAGCATTATTTGAAAGCGGCGTTACCAATGGTGCCTTTTGAGCGATATCAAGTCTTGCGCGCTATGAAGGATGAGCTCTTGGAGATCATGGACGGAATGTATCGGAGACTTTATGACGATGCCGAGAAAGTCGGAATAGACGGGCGAAACTTTTTAGACCGTTTACGCGAGGATATCGAAGAAAAGGCTCAGCGGATTGGCCTGAACACACCTCAAGACCCAGACTCCCACAACCCAATGGGAACTCTAGCAGGAGTTGGCAAAGGAACTCTTCGGCACAATTCTCATTCACCCTTATCATTCAAAGCCTTGAAACCCTCAAAATGTCAAGCGTGTTATTTGGCTTTGTTGTGCCACACCCCATTATTTCGACGAGCTCAGTGCGTTTAGCCGGGACGGCGAGGGCTACCCCGTTTCCGCCGTCCTACGGACATCGTGCCCCTCGCTTCTTTTCCAGCATCTCGCCGTTTAGCGCATGCCCCCATGTTGCCAGTGAGTCCGAAAGAAATTCTCACTCCCTCGGCTCGCCATCGACGCCGCGGCTGAAATTTCCAGTGCTAACGCAGCTGCTGCGATAATCTGCGCTAATCGTCGGGACGCATGGGGACCTTCACACCCCATCAGCCGCAAATATGATTGGGCGTGAGGCAATTTCGTACCACCTCCTACCGTCCCGACTTCCAGGCCACTTAACGTGATGCTAAAGGCAATGCCCGACGGCACACGAGAGACTGTGGCGTGGGCCATACTACTGGTGCCCACCATTCCCAAATCCTGACCGGTAGCAGCGAATATCGCCGCAACAGCAGAGGCGGGGGTAAACGCGAACGACTGCATTGCACTGCCATGCGCACCGTGGATCCCTACCCATTCGAGCGCCATTAAACGCTCGGCCGTGGTATTCAAGTAGCGGCGGATGAGTTCATCAGGGATGACACTTTCTGCCATCGCCGTCTTGCCATGGCCGCCATGAAAATATTCATGACTAGGCTTTTTGTCCCCGCCCATGTTGGCTTCTAAAAATATACTATCCGGGCTTAGACCCTGATTCTCGATCTGACCCACGATATATTCATTTAATGCATACGCATTGCGTGTGATCATATTTGGTCCACATGCTTCTTGGGTGTCAAATCCATAGAGAACATGGCAAACCGGGCCTATCACGTGTGTGCGAATATCGAGCAATTGTGCATGCGTCGATACCCGGGCCAAACGTTCGCTAGGTTTGACCATCTTGCCCTCGTGGAAGGGATCATTGATCCACTGTTTAATCGCATCTTCCCGTGCCGTTATCCAATCCCGAAGCGCTAGCGCCTCCTTCGCCGTAGGAAATACAAAAGCACAATCCCTCGTCATCTCATCCCGAAG
>JAKADI010000045.1 GCA_021820675.1 Bacillota bacterium
GATCGCGGAAGATACTTATTTTCTGCACCAAGCCCTCAAACCCATTGCGAAACCCGTGGCACTATTCCACAATTTGTTAGAAAAGGAGAATGCGTCATGAAATGGATCATCGGACTCATCGTACTGGCGTTTGTGTTGGGCTGGGGGTTGCGGGGGAGTTTCGGGGTGTCCCCGACCGCTAACGGCGTGGGTTTCCAAGGCAATGTTCACGTGATCCATCAGGCCCCGCAAGGGAGAACGACGCCGTGACAACCGTTGCGCAATGTTCCCATTGCGGGCAATCGCTGAGGAGTCCTCTACCCGCGGAACCGGATGAAGGCGTGTTGGATGCCGAATACCGCGTCATCCCCGAGAAACACTGGACGGATGCGATCTGGACCAAGGACACGTTTCTCGGCAAACCGAAGTGGCTTCGGGTCCTCACCCCTAGGAAGGGTAAAATCCATGACAAAGTGTGACCGTTGCGGAACGGACAATCCGGTGGAATCGGCATTCTTCATTGTAGCCCCGTGACAGCCCGGTCATACCCGATGTGCCAGATCAACAAAATGGTACGCAAGCGCCGTCAAGCTCCGGACCGAAGATGGAGAAATTAGGCGGCGGATGTCTCGATACGTGCGGAAAGAGGGTGCATCATGTCATGGCCGATATTTTCATTAATCCGCCATTGACACCTTATCCACAAATAACGTCGTTTTGTGGATGAATTGTGGATAGTTTTTGACGAATTGGGAACTATTTTGCGGATCTGGCCAAGTTACTCACGGAGCGTCTACAGTTTATCCACACTTTGTGAACAATCTGAGGATAACCACCACATCTAGCCCTACGGATACTCACAAAAGTAAAAAATCCGACTCGCGTTGAGTCGACAATTGTCATCATGAATCAAGAAATCCAGAGACCGCCTGTCGCAAAAATCATGAAAATTTATAGGCATTCTGTCGTTTCGGGTGACAAGTTACACCACCTCTATTAACGGAGGCTATCCTAGCATTCCTCAGTTTTGATATGATGGAGAAGATCAATTTGTGGACTTACCATCACAATAAATTCGACATAGTAGATTGATAAATCTATGTGACGTATGCCATAAGGGAGTTTATCCGTGACAGACCCATCATTACAGTCAATATCCACCGTCATCCAATCGACCTTTGATCGCCATGCCACCCACGTTGTGACAGCCCAATTCCAGGAACACACCGAACGAACCCGCATCTGGAACCAAGATCAGTTGAACGTGTTTTATGACCTAGGTCCCGGCAGGTGGCATACTCAACTCTGGCGGTCCTGGTGGCAGGCGCCAAATTCTTGGCGCCATGAATGTATTTCGGTGGAGGATCCCACGTACGTTATCAGTGGTCTATTGGTCCAACATGGCGAGTGGTGGGCATACCGATCTTCGCCCCAAATCCACTCTTCAGCATCCCGCCTGCCTGTGATCACGCGCCGAGGACGAGTGGGACGGAATGCCGTACCCCTGTTGACTGGCACAGGGGGAGAGAAGGCCCGCATGAACGCCGCCAAATGGCAGTGGGTTGATCCCGCCTTAATCCTTCGTGTCCGATCATGGGAATGGGGCCATGACAAAACCTCTTCCCATAAGTGCCTGTGGTACGGCCAAAGTTTGTCCACTGGGGACAAACCCCACATCTTATCCACATCAGCTAGTCCCCTTTTTCGATCGGGCACTGTCTTCGAATGCTGGATCGATCCCGATACCGGCTTCCCCGTACGGTGCTCGGGTTCATATAACGAGCAACCATTATGGGAACTCACCGTGACCGATAGGCATTTGGCCAAGGAGATACCGACCGATGTCTTTAAGCCGGCATGGCTGTCTTAATCAAGACCTTGAGGCATGTCGTGTCCAGTCCCGGGCCAAGGAGAGAAGACAGGGTTCTGGTGAACTGTCGCGTCCTCGTCCTATCTATACAGACTTAACAAGATCACAAAAACGTCAAATCCAAGAATCGCCAAAATGGCCATCAAATTACTACCAGCAATTGCAATCATGGGAATCGACAGCGCCATAACAGCCGATACGGTTCCCAAAGCAGAATGGCGTTTCAAAAAGGGACGCAAAAGACGTTTCCGTTCGTAGATTGGAAGATTATCCAAATAATGCAGAACGTCATCAACAGTCAATTCGGTCGGTTTTTGGGATTTTTTCAGGAGTTCATAGATTTGATCGGCAGTCGGTTCGTCATAATCGGCACCAAGCGCACGGTTGGCTTGAATAATGGCGAGAATAGCGTGTTTATTTACCAAATTCTTGGATGTCACGATTAGGCCTCCTGTCACCGACAGCCACATCAAATGCGACACACTCTAAGTCTAGAATAGATCACCGAAGGGCTCGGGGCTAGACCCACCTTCCACTCCATCATCCGATTTTTTGGGGGAAACATGGGTTTGTGACCTTAACCGGGGCATTGGCGTCGAATATTGTAATGTGCATGGTGTGTGTTGCCCGCGTTAACACTATATTCATAAAGGAGTCGGTTGTGTGCCACTTTTCAGCGCCGTTATATTAGGGCTTATCCAAGGATTTGCCGAACTGTTCCCGTTTTCCTCTTTAGGATTGTTGGTGATTCTCCCCCACGTGGTACATCTTCAGGTGCCGACTCAAGGGTCAAAATATCTGCCATTTTTGGTCGCCCTGCATGCCGGCACCGCCATCGCGTTGCTTCTGCTGTTCCGCCGGGAATGGGCAGGAATTATCCGCGGTTGGTTCTTGTGGCTTAAAGGCCAGCATACCGATGAAGGCCGTCTCGCTTGGCTGTTAATTTGGGGTACGATTCCCACCGGGATTGTCGGGCTCGTGTTAAAGCATCCCCTGGCGCATCTGTTTTCCCAGCCACTTTTAGCCGCAATATTTCTCATCGTGAACGGGGTTATCATGTTTGGCGGGGATCGCTGGTATGCCGCTCAGCACGCCCATACCACCCGTTTGGCCCGCTTAAGTGTCCCCAAGGCCATCAGAATTGGACTATTCCAGATCTTAGCCCTCATCCCCGGGCTATCGCGCTCGGGATCCACCATAACCGGCGGTGTTGGTCAAGGGTTGTCTTTTGAAGAGGCGGCCCACTTCAGCTTTCTCCTTGCAACTCCTATCATTTTGGCAGCGAGCGTATTGGAATTACCGAAGTTGCACGGCGGGTTGCACGGACTTTTGGTGCCTTCGCTAATTGGCGGCGTCTTAGCGGGCATTACCGCCTGGATCTCGGCAAAATTTTTGTTGCGGTACTTCCGTGTGCATAATCTCTCCCGGTTAGCCGCTATCTCAGTAGCCGTCGGC
The DNA here is from genome assembly GCA_021820675.1 of Bacillota bacterium. Taxonomy (GTDB): domain Bacteria; phylum Bacillota; class Sulfobacillia; order Sulfobacillales; family Sulfobacillaceae; genus Sulfobacillus. The sequence goes on from JAKADI010000045.1 coordinate 3,305, forward strand.
GTCATCGGGATCATCTTAATTCACTAATCTTCTGAAGTTATCTGCGTGCTTCAAGAAGATGACAATCCAATCCGTGCTCCCGGCCGGAAGATATCACTCGGTGCCGAATTCCGAGAAAAAGACCGCTGGGTTGACAGGGGATGTTTTACCTCTGGCAAAGGTATGATTCGTGGCTTAATCATGGAGAGAAACGTCGATTCCTTCTTCCAACCAAGGCGTTGCGGCCTCCGGGGGAAGAGATTCCACCGAACGCAACTTCCGCTCAATCGCTCGCGAGCGGACGGCGGCGGAATCAATGGTATGGCTGGCCTCTTGCAATTTCTTCTGCGTTTTTTCGAGGATGTCGCCAAACTTCCCAAATTCGGATTTGACTGCCCCTAATAGCTTCCAGACCTCGCTCGACCGTTTTTGGATGGCGAGAGTCCGAAATCCCATTTGTAAGCTGTTCAACAACGCGCTAAGCGTTGTAGGGCCCGTGACCACGACATGATAATCGCGCTGCAGCCTATCCCATAAACCGGGGCGCCGTAAGACTTCGGCAAATAAGCCCTCAATAGGAAGAAACATCAGCGCAAAATCGGTGGTGCGGGGCGGGTTAAGATATTTTTCTTGAATACTCCTGGCCTCAGTTTTAATGCGCGCTTCCAGCATTTTGGAGGCCTCGACGGCTACGCCCACGTCCCCGGATTCTTCCGCCTCAACCATGCGCTGATAGTCTTCTAAGGGAAATTTGGCATCAATCGGCAATAGCACCGTATCCGCCACATCATCTTTGCCGGGCAAACGCACAGCAAAGTCAACGCGTTCCAAACTCCCGTTTTTGACAGCCACTTTGGATTCGTATTGGTCGGGTGACAGAATTTGTTCCAAGATATTGTCCAATTGAATTTCCCCCAAGGTTCCACGCGTTTTGACGTTGGCGAGCACTTTCTTCAAATCACCCACTCCTGACGCCAAACTTTGCATCTCCCCGAGGCCTTTTTGCACCTGTTCCAATCGATCGCTGACCAATTTAAAAGATTCACCCAGCCGCTGCTCCAAGGTCTGATGCAGTTTCTCGTCAACTGTCTGCCGCATTTTCTCCAACTTCTCACTGTTGTCACGTTGCAGGTTCATCAGTTGCTTTTCCACGGTATTGCGCACCTGCTCCAACTGGGTTACGTTCATCTGCGTTAATTGCCCCAACTGCTGCATAAACGAATCGAGCTGGTCTTTTTGTTGCCTCGCCATTTCACTGAGTTGTTCGCGCAGATACCTATCCTGCTGGCGAAATAGACTGTGGGTTTCATTCGCAAAATTTGTAAAGCGTTCTCGTTCCCTATCGCCCATTTCACTTAACGTGCCCTTAACCAGATGATGAAGATTGTCCAAGCTCTGTTGCTGAGCGAGCATGTGTTGCTGCTGGTCGTATAGAAGCCGTTCGTTCAACGCCCTAAAATTCCCGGACACTTCTTCCCGGAGGAGTTTACTGGCTAAAGACGCCTCTTCTCGCGCACGCGTCGCTTCTTCCCTGGTGATGTTCTCCAGGCGTTCTTGCCCTTTTTCGAGCGTGCTCATTTGACGAGCAATAAAGTCTTGGATACTCTTAGCCAAACCTCCAGTAATCCACAAAACCAGGATGGCCACATTCAACAATACCGACAACGTCACCATAATATCGACTAAAACCATACCTCATCCCCCGCGTCTTCGGCTAAGTAGCACCTGTTATTATTATACAGGCGCTCAGGCGCCCAGCTTTTGCCGCTTACGCTTCGCTAACAAAAAAGCCGCCGCACATAGTGTGGTCCCCTGGCATCCGCCGCCTAGATCGGGAGCCAAGTGCTGATAAAGCCCACAGCATCTGCCCAATCCCATATTGTTGAGGAGTATAGACGCATCCGGCCCATCCGTCATTTCCCCACAATCCTTCATATTTCCCAAGCGTATTCACACCCGTTAGACGTTGCCAAGATGTGATCTTCGCGTATCAAAAACAACAGGGCATGGAGCGCCTTCCTTGTGGCGGCTTCATGCCCTGTCCCGTTATAACGGCGAAAACTGTGTTAACTGTTTTTAAGAAGGTCATTCAACTGACTGCCGCGATCCATCTTCAACATCAGAATCCCGACAATGAGAAGATAGAGCCATGCCGCCATCGAAAATCCGCGGCCAAATGAATAGCTCAAGAACTGAAGATGTCCTACCAAAGGTTTCGCGTTAATGCCAAACGGGAGCGCCGTGAGTCCCGAAACGAAGAACATGGCCATGTTATAGGCAGTAAAAATGATCGGGGGGGCGTAAAACATCCTGAGACCCAATAAATAGACGACCGCAATGAGTCCGTAAGAAGCCGTTTCAATGTCAATCCAATAGGACACGATGGGGGTCGTGCCAGGGGTGGCAAAAAGGTGCGCGGCAACATCTAACAGTGCAAAGAACACCAGTGACAGGCGCAGCGTATGAACCAGACGAAGATGGTCAGCATCGGTCTTTGGGGCGGCGCTTGAAATTTTGATTGGGGTGCTCACGAACCTCACGACCTTTCTTGTTTGTGAATTATTTCACTAATATAATACCATCATCTGTGGTTCTAGGCAGATACCATGTGGTCCATCATTCGGATCTCAATGGTCCTAACTTTTCCGGTCCTTGTGACCATATCTGAAGCGGTTATAGGACCTATTCGTCACCGACTTTTACCCGGGCAACGGGGATGATGGACCAATTGCCTGGTCATGCAAAAATATCACAACACATCCCATTCTACCGTTAAATCCGTTGAATTTCTCTTCAAGATATTCAAAAGACTTCTTTGTCATTTTTTGATCATGTTGCCGCGATAGCATGAACAAGTAGCCTAACCACCCTAACAAAACGACAGATGAATAGGAGGAACACCATGATAAAATCATCCGTGATTTGGGGACTGCTTTCTGCCGGTCTTTTAGCGGTGCCCGTGGCCGCATCCCGATCCTTGGCCACAACCGTTAAGTCGGGCTCACCGATTTTCGCCACCGTTTATGGAACTTCCGCGTCTCAAGCCGGGCAAACAGCTATCCATGCCGTCGGTGGCGGCCAGATTCTCCACGTATCAAGCGACACCTACCAGGGGCAAGCTGTTTACGACATTCATGTGCTGTATCGCGGCACCGTCTATGATGTGAAAATCGCGAAGAATACGGGAGCTGTCGTGCAAAAGAAATTGTCCTCAGAACAACCCCGCAGTCAGTCTTCTTCAGCGGCGTCCCGCTCGTCCAGTTCCTCGAGCCCGGCCCCATCACCATCCCACGGCTCCTCCTCGGCCGTCAATTCCAGCCAAGCCGGCCAATTAGCTGTGCAAGCGGTCGGCGGGGGAACGGTTATGCACGTATCGGCCGACCACTACCAGGGGCAAGCCGTCTGGGACGTTCATGTCCTATACCAAAATCAGCTCTGGGATGTCAAGATTAGCCAATCGTCCGGATCGGTGCTCGAAACATTTCTTTCACCGGAACAAAATCCCGGATCAGCTTCACAGCCCCAGTCCCAGTCATCTGATTCGCAAGGAAGTCACAATCAATCCCCTGATTCAAAAGACCAGCCCGACCACCAAACCTCTAGCTCGTCAGGGTCCAACACCCACGTCGTCTACGGCCAGAAACTGACTTCGGTGCCTGTAGCCTATCAGCAATACGTAAACCAAGCATTAGCACAAGAAAACGGAACCCTCAAATGGATCAAACTGATCCACAAGCATCAAGGAGAAACCCAAGCAAACATTAAAATTCGCCGCAACCAAGGCGGAACCGTCAAGATTAAAGATCTCTTTAGTGCCTCAGAACAGCTCATTCAGCAAAAAATCAACAACTAAGCCATTAAGTGTGCCGCCCGTTGCTGGGGAATACTGAGGAGGGAACCCGCTTTTGGCGTTCCCTTCCTTTTTCCCAATAGCAAGATCTTCCCGTAAAATAATGAGAAGATCACCAACAAGAGCCCCACTGAGAATTAGAGGATTAGGAGGGGTTAAAAGCAATGAGCCGATCGTGGCAGACAGGAATACTGGTTCTCATCTTGTCAATAACGTTAATGGTGCCAGGATTTGTGGTCTTGCGTCAACTCCCTTCTCCCCTGGCCCTTGCGCCCATGTCGGTTATGACGTCCATGCGCCATATTCGATCGGTGTATCCGAGGGCACAAATCCTAACTCTGGTTCCCGACAGCTATGACCATCACAATGCCTACAGATATCGCGTACGAACACCGAATGGCCATCTGTGGCATGTTTACGTGGATACCATGACAGATCAAATTTTGGCGCAAAAACCCATTGGGCCCGGGGCTTCTAAAGTCCGAACTCCCCCAAAATCCGGCAAGGCATACCCCTTGCGCAATCACGCCGAAAAGTTGGCCTTAAGAGCTGTAGGCGGCGGACAAGTCGTCATGGTGCGGTCCACAACCGAAGATCGTGGGCAAATCTTTAGCATAGAATTAATGCTAACTGACGGACACTATGCCAAAATTCGCGTTAACCCCACAACATCGCGTATCTTGTCCATTCAAGTGGAACAAACCGATCACTAATGAAGGAGAAAACCATGCGGGTTTTGATTGTGGAGGATCATCGCGAGATTGCCCGGTGGCTCGAGCAGGAGTTATCCCACTGGGGCTGGCAGTGTGATGTCGCCCATAATGTGGAATTAGCCCGGACTATGGCACGGCATCAATGCTACCATGTCATTTTACTGGATATCATGCTGCCAGACGGAGACGGCATGGACTTGTGCCGACAATTGCGAGAATTTACCAACGCGGCGATTATCATGGTCACGGCCAAAGATGACCTCCAAGACCGAATCCATGCTTTGGATGGAGGGGCGGACGACTATGTTATTAAACCCTTTGCCGTCGAAGAGCTTCGCGCCCGGATCCGCGCGGTGCTGAGACGAACGAGCGGAGAACGGGGCCCGGTTTTGGAATTTCACGATCTCCGCCTGTGGCCGGAAGAACGGACGGCCGAGCAAAATGCTAAACCGCTAAACTTAAGCCGGCGGGAGTTTGAACTCCTAAGCGTATTCATGGAAAATCCTAATCGCGCCTTGTCTCGGGATCAGTTGCTGGAAAAGGCCTGGGGCTATGATTTCTACGGGGAATCCAATGTTGTTGATGTCACGGTCAGGCGCCTCCGTGACCATCTCGCGCGAGATGGTCAGGTGGTTATAGCCACGCTTCGCGGTGTCGGATACGTGCTGCGAGGGGCCCATGACTAAAAGCGCCAAGCGCCGAACCTGGCGGATCTCCTGGGCCCTCATGGTCGGCATTGGTGTCGCCGTGATTATGGCCGGACTTGGCTCGGGATGGTTTGTCTACTCCTTGGCGCAAAGTACGATGATCCACGAAAGCC
>JAKADI010000046.1 GCA_021820675.1 Bacillota bacterium
CTAATGGCCTGTTCTACGGCATCCATAATCGGAGCCTTGGCCGCCAAAGCGCCACTACGCAAATAGTCTCCGTAGGAAAATCCCCCCGGTAAAATCAACCGCTCAACTCCGGCCAGTGAGGTATCTTTATACCATAAGGGCACTGATTGGACTCCTAAGAGCTCTAGCGCCCGAAAAGTATCAGTATCGCAATTCGATCCGGGAAAAGTAATCACGCCAACTCTCATGATTCCCTCACCGTAATGCTATACGTTTCCATGACTGGATTGGCCAGCAATTTCTTTGCCATTTGGCGGGCGTTCTCCTCTGCATCCTCAAGATGGGTTGCGGTGATTTGGAACCGAATTTGTTTGCCGATTCGCACGCCTTTAATGGCATATCCCATATTGCGCAAAACCTTTTCCGTGGATTGGCCAGCCGGATCCAAGATCGCGTCTTTCAAAGATACATTAACAGTCACGTCAAATGTCATGATAAAACCCTCGTCAACACCTCGTGATACGCCTCTTCAACTCCGCCTAAATCCCGGCGAAAACGATCTTTATCAAGTTTTTTGAGGGTGTTTTCATCCCAGATCCGACAGGTATCCGGAGAGATCTCATCCCCCAACACCAACTGTCCGTCTCGCAGACCAAATTCCAGTTTAAAATCCACCAGGATCAACTGACGCTGGGCAAAGAAAGCCGTAAGAATGGTATTGATTTTCATCGCTTGGATCCGTAATTGTTGGAGCATCGCCGAATTGGCTAGACCCAGCACTTCAATATGATCATCATTGAGCAACGGGTCGCCTAATTGGTCGTTTTTAAAATAGAGTTCGAGTACCGCTTTGTCTAACACCGTGCCCTCTTGCAGTCCTGTTCGTTTTTCTAATGATCCTGCCACACGGTTGCGAACGACAACCTCGAGCGGAATCATTTGCAATAAGTCCACTGCGAGACGGCGGGCATCCAGCTGTTCACGAAAATGGGTCGGGATTCCCTGGGCTTCCAGCAACGGAAACAACTTTGAAGAAATAGCCGCATTGGCTATTCCCTTTTCGGCAATCCGACCCCTTTTCTCTCCATTGAGGGCCGTTGCGTCATCCTTAAATTCCACGATAACCGTACCGGGCACGTCAGTGTCGAACACTTTTTTAGCTTTTCCTTCGTAGAGCAACTCTTGCGATGTCATCTCTTCATAGTGCTCCCTTCTTCTCATCTAACAGTCCAATGCGGCAATAAATCGTATCGACTTCTTTCAAGTAAGGTTCAATGGCAAATAACGACATAATAGCGTTTGGAGCCAAATATTGCGCAATTTCGGGGTCTTGAAGGATGCGCTCTTGAAAAGTTGGCGGCGACTCATTCATGGCAGCCATCGCATGCGATTGAACCCGTTTATACGCTGCCTCCCGGGTCATTCCGGCTTCAACCAGTGCCAAAAGGATTTTCTGCGAGAAAACCAATCCGCCGGTCAAGTCAATATTTTGCCGCATTCTTTGGGTGTTCACCTGTAAACCTTGCATAATCCGGAGCATGGTATTGAGCAAGTAATCAGCGAGAGTCGTCGCGTCAGGAAATATCACCCGCTCCACCGACGAATGAGAAATGTCACGTTCATGCCACAACGCCATATCATCTAAAGCGGGAACCATATACCCGCGCAAGATCCGGGAGAGACCCGAGATCTGTTCGGCCATGACCGGGTTGCGTTTATGCGGCATAGCCGACGAGCCGCGTTGTCCTTCGCCAAATGGCTCCGCTAATTCCCCAAGTTCCGTGCGCTGCAGGTGACGAATTTCTGTGGCCATTTTATCGAGTGTTCCGCCCAAAATAGCCAGGGCGGCTATCACTTCGGCATGACGATCCCGTTGTAAAACTTGAGTGGATAACGGGGCGGGCTTCATGTGCAACTTTCTCGCAACAATTTCCTCGATTTCCGGGGAAATGTTCGCATAATTCCCGACGGCACCCGAGATTTTGATAACACTAATCGCGTCAATGGCGCGGTGAATGCGATCGAAATTGCGCCCAAGCTCCAACCACCACAGAGCCAGTTTGAGTCCAAAACTCGTGGGTTCTGCGTGGATACCATGCGTGCGCCCCATCACCGGGGTATCCTTGTGCCGAATAGCCAATTCCCGGACAACCTCTCGCAATTTGACCAGACCGTCTAGAATGATTTCCAAGCTGTCCCGAATTAAGGACGATAAGGCGGTATCCACGACATCAGTCGATGTCAATCCAAAATGGATATATTTAGCGTCGTCCGGGGACACCGTTTCGCCCGCCGCATTAATAAACGCAATCACATCATGATGAAAGGTCTTTTCGTATTCGTCAACGCGGCGGGGATCTACAGTCGCTTTTTGCAGTCGTTGTGCGACGCCTTGAGGAATCACTCCCAACGATTCCCACGCTTCGACCACAAACCGCTCAATATCCAGCCACCGGTTATAACGGTTTTGATCAGACCATAGATGTTGCATATCAGGCCTTGCATAGCGGTTTATCAATGGAACAAACCCCTTCCTCGCTTAACCGAACAATACAATTAGATAGTATAGAAATTGTTCGGGATTGTCGAGCCTAACTCAGCACCCCGTGCAAGAAAAAGAGGCCACGGGCATAATGTGTCCCCGGCCCCTTTTCCTATACGGTTGTGTCTTTTATTCCCACTCAATTGTACCGGGAGGTTTCGATGTAATATCATAGACCACCCGATTCACATGGGGTACTTCACCAATAATCCGACTCGCCATACTTTCCAGCAAGTCGTCTGGCAACCGGACCCAATCAGCTGTCATGCCATCCTGGCTTTCAACGGCGCGAATGACGACAGGAAAACCATAAGTTCTCTCATCACCCATGACACCCACCGACCGAATGTCGAGCAGTACGGCAAAGGCTTGCCAAATCGAATGCTCCAAACCCGCTTCACGAATTTGTTGCCGGACAATGCTATCCGCTTGCCGTAAAATCTCGACCTTGTTCCGTGTCACTTCTCCAATAATACGGACCGCCAGACCCGGCCCCGGAAAGGGCTGCCGCCATACGATCGAATCGGGGAGTCCTAAAGCCTCTCCAACTTTACGCACCTCATCTTTGAACAACCACCGTAAAGGTTCGAGAATGTCAAATCCCACGTCCTCAGGCAATCCTCCAACATTATGATGCGATTTGATAGTACGCGCATGTTTTCCACCCGATTCGATGACATCGGGATAAACCGTTCCTTGAATAAGCACAGCCACAGGACCAATGGTTTCTTGGGCATGTTCGAAGGCGCGAATAAATTCTCGGCCGATGATCTTGCGTTTAGCTTCCGGATCGACAACATCTTTTAACGCCGCAAAAAACACCTCATCACGGCGTACAACCCGCAGATCCAATGTGGGAAAAGCTTGGATTACCTCGTCAATTTCCCCTTCCCGCATCAAGCCATGGTCGATTAAAATCGCCGTAAGATGAGGGCCCAAGGCTTGGTGTGCAATCGCGGCAGCTACCGCTGAGTCAACGCCCCCCGACAACGCAATGAGAGCCTGACCGTTGCCCACTTTTTCCTGGATTTGCCTGATGGCTTGGGGAATAAATTGCGATGGCTGCCAATTAGGCGACAAATGGGCAATTTCATAGAGAAAATTTTTAAGCAACTGGAAGCCACCTTCGGTATGATGAACCTCAGGATGGTATTGAACAGCCCAAAGATTTTTGTGCAAATCCGCCATGGCCGCAATTGGCGTGGTGGGAGTCGACGCTAGCACACGAAAGCCTGCGGGAACCCGTACAACACGATCGCCATGACTCATCCACACAGTGCTGTGGTCGACAATGCCCATAAATAGCGGGTTAACCTCACTTAAGGTCATCTCGGTCCGCCCGTACTCCCGGCGTTCCGCTGCGGTTACGGTTCCGTTCAAAACATGGGCCATCAACTGCATTCCGTAGCAAATGCCCAATGTGGGAATCCCCAACGACAATATCGCGGGATCCATCCTCGGAGCTGAATCCTCAAACACACTAGCGGGACCACCCGATAGAATAATGGCGGCAGGCCTTTTGAGGCGGACTTCTTCAACAGTGATATCGCCTGGCACCACCTCACAAAAAACTTGGGCCTCACGAACCCGTCGCGCAATCAATTGATTATACTGAGCTCCGAAATCTAAAACCAAGACTGTTTCGTTCATCCGTTGGTCCTCACTAGCTTACAGATATCAGGCAAATTACGGTATCGTTCACCCACGTCCAAGCCGTAGCCCACCACAAACTCATCGGGAATTTCGAACCCTTTGTAATGTAAAGGGACAGCAACTTGCCGCCTTTGTGGCTTGTCCAATAGCGAACAAATTTTTACACCGAGAGCTCCCCGGGATTTCACATGACCATAAATGTAATTCAACGTAAGCCCTGTATCAACAATATCTTCAACGACCAGGACATGGTGTCCTTCCAAGCTATGGTCCAAATCCTTGATGATTCGGACCACACCCGATGATTTTGTGGAGGTGCCATACGAGGATAAAGCCATAAAGTCGACGGACACCGGCAAATCAATCGCACGGATCAGATCAGCCAAAAAAATAAACGATCCCTTCAAAATCCCGATCAAAATCAAGGGCTTGTTTTGATAGTCCAAGGTAATCCGTTTACCCAACGCGACTACCCGCCCGGCAATGTCATCAGCTGACAAGATCACTTGCAGTTCCTCTCCTGGCACTCCTTGCAACCTTTACTGGTCCCCTTTCGTATCTTCGTGGCTATTACTTTGATCACGCACTAACCGGCGTATAATTTCATGACGATTAATTAAAGGGTACAGTGAGTCCCGGTGAATTTCCGCCTTCCGAGCAATGAGTTTGCCCTGAAAGTAACTTTCTGCATCCCGTTCAACATCATCATAATCCCTTTCGTGCGTCATCGTATCTTCTTGTTGAATTTGAGTCCGCACCTCTTTCAGTGATACACCGTGGTCTAACAGGTTTTTAATATATTTCAAACGGTCAATATCGGCTTGGGTATAGAGGCGCTGATTTCCTTGCGTACGTCTGGGCGACAGCAACTCTAACGTCTCGTAATACCGTATGCGCCTTTCTGTCAAACCGGTCGCCTCTTTTACAACGCGAATAGAAAACGCAGGCTGACCCGAGTGATTGGCGTGCTTCATAGCGCATCTCCTTTTTGTAAATATGACACGGCCTCTTAAGTCCCCGCCATCATCTTATCGAACTTTAACACGAAACTAAACCACTTGGTAAGAATTTGGCAGGGGCAAATGACACACCCCTGCCGCCAGTGAATTTTTCTATGGATCGCAAAAAATTTCTAAGCCTGTTCCAAATGCGTTTCGGCGTGCTCTTTTAATAGACGCTCCAATCGTTCAATTTGTTGATGAGATTGGCCGAGTTTATACGACAACTCTTGCATTTCCCGCCCTTGCCGATCGACCCGATCCTGACGATGCCGCATTTCGTCCGTCAACACTTCCAATAGTTGACTCATCATGGCTTGCTGTGACTCCATTATTTTTGTAAAGGGTTGCCAATTAGTATCGTTCGGTAGGATGGGAGGTTGAGTCATTCGTGCCGTGTTGACATGACGGGGCCGAAGAACTTCACGACCAGTCTCAACATCCTGAGCCAATTGACGAAACGCCTCCCGATCCGATTGCATCAAAGTTTGAGTATCGACAACATAGGGGCGGCCCGCAACCCCTTCTTGCCGTCTGGCGGCCAAGCGCCCCTTGCGGATATCGGTTCTCAGAGCAACAGCCAATTCCGGTGCCGATTCAATAAGCTGAGATAAGGTCACTTCCAATGGGATAAGCCTCCTTAGACTTTTAGACTTCTTTGTGGAAAGGTATTATCTAACAGTCAGCTTTCCCCCATTTTACTTATTTCATTCCCATTCCCATCCAATTCCCCGTTCATTTATTCTGTTATGGATAAACTCGAGACCACATCCTAAGACTTTCTTGGATACGAATCCATTCAAAGATAAATAGATTCGAGATTACCGTCCAAAACGCGGTTCTTGCCCTTTCAGCAAACGCCGCCAATTATTCCGGTGAGCCCAAAAGGTTAAGAGTATCGCAGGAACTCCAAAAAACCAAAAATCGGTATATTGGCCCAAAATCCAAAAGCTCGCCAAAGCCATGACCGTGGCCACAAACGATGCCACCGAGACAATCCGGGTGATGACGGCGACCAAAGAAAACCCTATGGCGGCAATCAGCGCAGCAGGCCAAAACAGAGTGGCCAAGACCCCTAGGCCCGTAGCAATCCCTTTGCCTCCCTTAAATTTCATGAACGGGGAAAAAACGTGGCCAAGCATGGCTCCTAGTCCCGCCAGTGCAGACCAGAGCGCTTGGTGGGGTAGCAATGCCGAAGCCAAAACGACCGCGCCAATGCCCTTGAGTGCATCTAAGGCAAGAACCACGAGTCCCATGGAGATGCCGAACGTTCGAGCAACATTCGTCGCCCCAATATTTTTGCTGCCATGTTGGCGAATATCCGTTTTGAACCGGATGCGTGCCATCGCGTATCCAAACGGAATAGACCCCAATAAAAAAGACCCCAGCAAGATCACAATTGCCACTAACGCCGGCACACCATTTCCTCCTCGTATTTCTTGAATGCTATCCCGTTCTGGTCCCCGGGTTCCGTATTAGCTGCACCTGGTTGGACCCACCCCGACTCATGCCATCTCCCGGCACTTGCGGTACGTGCTTGTCCGATTCGGGGTATTCCGATCACAACCGTCTTTGCTCTTTCGTCTTTCGTCTATTATTGATGTCATCGGCGCAAAAAGAAAGAGGAGAGCACAATCATATTGCTCTCCTCTTTTCAGAACAGCAAGAGCTACATCATCATGTCGCCCATGCCGCCCATGCCGCCCATGCCGCCGCCGGGAACTCCGGGAGCTTCTTTCTTCTCCGGTTTGTCAGCCACTAAAGCTTCGGTCGTGAGAAGCATTGCGGCAATCGAAGCTGCATTTTGAACGGTGGACCGGGTAACTTTTGCCGGGTCAACAATACCGCTCTTGACCATATCCACGAGCTGGTTGCGCGCCGCATCGTATCCGACATTGCCGGATTCCTTTTTCACCATTTCCACAATGACGGAACCCTCCAACCCTGCGTTGAAGGCAATCTGCCGAACCGGTTCTTCCAAAGCCCGGCGGACAATGTTCACACCGATTTTCTCGTCACCTTCGGTGGGAACAGACTCAACGGCGGAAATGGCGCGGATAAGGGCCGTACCGCCTCCGGGAACGATTCCCTCTTCAACCGCTGCCCGCGTCGCGGACAAAGCATCTTCGATGCGTAATTTCTTTTCTTTGAGCTCAACTTCTGTGGCCGCCCCGACTTGGATAACCGCCACGCCGCCTGACAATTTGGCCAAGCGCTCTTGCAATTTCTCTCGGTCGTAGTCAGACGTGGTGTCTTCGATCTGTTTCCTGATGACTTGGACACGTTTCTTAATTTCGTCTTGCGAACCGCGCCCCTCAACAATTGTGGTCTCCTCTTTCGCAATCTTGATTTGGCGAGCTTGACCCAACATCTCAGGGGTAACGTTTTCCAATTTCAGCCCAATATCTTCGGAAATAACTTGCCCACCTGTCAAGATGGCAATGTCCTCCAGCATGGCTTTGCGACGATCACCAAACCCGGGAGCTTTCACCGCCACGGCCGTCAAGGTACCGCGCAGCTTGTTGACAACCAACGTGGCCAACGCTTCACCTTCAACGTCTTCGGCAATAATGACAAGGGCCTTTCCGCGCTGCACCACTTTTTCCAGAACAGGAAGCAGATCCTGGATCGCTGAAATCTTACGGTCCGTAATCAGCAAATAGGGGTCACTCAAAACCGCTTCCATCTTCTCGGTATCCGTGACCATGTACGGTGAGATGTAGCCCCGGTCAAATTGCATCCCTTCGACAGTTTCTAACGTGGTTCCCATGGTCTTGGATTCCTCCACGGTAATCACACCATCAGAACCCACTTTTTCCATGGCTTCCGCAATTAATCGGCCAATCTCATCATCGTTAGCGGAAATCGAAGCAACCTGGGTAATGGCGTCCTTACCTTCAATGGGCGTTGAAATTTTGCGGATCTCTTCAACGGTAACCACCACAGCCTTTTCGATACCACGCTTGATGCCCATGGGGTTGGCTCCCGCCGTCACATTTTTCAGCCCTTCTTTGACCATGGCCTGCGCCAAAACCGTAGCCGTTGTCGTACCATCACCGGCAACGTCTTGCGTCTTTGTGGCAACTTCTTTAACTAACTGCGCCCCCATCGATTCAAAAGGATCTTCCAATTCGATTTCACGAGCAATCGTTACCCCGTCATTGGTAATGAGTGGAGCACCGAATTTCTTTTCTAACACAACGTTACGTCCCTTAGGTCCTAAGGTTACTTTGACCGCATTGGCCAACTTGTCTACGCCGCGTTCTAGCGCCCGGCGCGCTTCTTCTTCATAGACCATTTGTTTAGCCATTGATTATTACCCCCCACGAATTTCTGTAAATGTCAAACATGAGCCAAAGACGGGTTGATAGCGGCTAATACGTCGTCTTCCTTTAAGAGCCAATAATCTCGGCCGTCGACTCGCACTTTCGTCGCAGATTCCACATTGAATAACACCACATCTTCG
>JAKADI010000047.1 GCA_021820675.1 Bacillota bacterium
AGGACGCACGAGTCGGCACTTTCATCATTTTCGCCTCCTTTCAAGTCTACAAACCAGAAAACACACGCAACTTATGTTAATTATGTCAATTCCATATCGCCTGATTATTCGATTTTTAGTTGATATGATAAGTTCAGCTTCATTATTAAGGATTAAGGAAAAAACATCGCTGTGGGAATCATGAGCCTGCACAAAAGGATTATTCTATGAGACGTCACTTATCTGATGACGATTGTGCGAAAGGGCACTCTAAGATGCAGGGCAATGCCCTATATGTGCCAATCGGCATTGAGTCAAGTGGTCGCCCTTATCTTATATAAGATAAGGCGGAATTGATTTGTGCGGCACAATTTTTCCCACTCGGTGAGTGGTGAGTCGTTACAATCCGCAATCACTTGCGGTGTAAGGGTTTTTAAATGGTGTCCCCGGCAAAATTCGAACCTGCGATGCTGGGATTAGAAGGACTGCAACCCAAGTGTTGCGCCGATGCTTATGCATCCCTTATAGGGCAATTGGTTCTCGCTCTAACGTCTACGCCGTCGTTGCCAAAAACCGAATACATCGGCTCGTGGTAACGCCTCGCGACCTCCCACCCAAAACCCGGTTCTCGTAGCTTGCCCTCGTGGAGACCGACCGGAATTCTCATGCACACCATCCGCTATTTTGAGAAGCCTGGCCTCGGACACCCTCAACCCGCGCGCCGACCACACACAATGAACCCGGACAGTGAGCGCGCTTAGATGACCGTATAGAGAAGGCCTTAATCTACCGAGGAATTCGCCCACATATCCGTGTACGAATTAAACCGTGTGTTTAAGTGCATACTTACATGTGTTCTCGCATACGATATGTGTTAGAATGGAGGTGATCAGAGTGGAACGAAAGGAGCGAGTAACAATGGCAACCGACCTCTTGAAGGATGTCGACGTTGTTCTTGGCGGATTCGAGTTAGGAAGCCACATCGGAATCACCGATCTACAACGCAGCACGGATTGGCGCCAACGTTTCGCTGCCTCCAAAATGGTTGAGATTTTGGACCGAAATCAACCCTTTGCAGTAATGTTGAAGCCAGAAATCTTTGATGCTGTCCGTAAGTACATTGCTGTACTCGAACGACAACTCGAGGAGCTGCAAGTCGAAGTTCTATTCACCCAACGCACCGAAGAACGGATGAATTGGACAACGGGAGACGATCTGAAACAAAAAGCCCAGGAAAGCTTCCGCTATCGGAAGGAATTGATCAGAGGGCTTCTGGATGGCGATCAGTGATGCGCTGCTGCAGTTAGGGATTGAACAACTGTCCCAAATCGACGGAATATCCATGGATGCTGACCGATTGGTCGATGACGTCGTTCTCGTTGCCTATGTATTTGACGACCCTCAGCTGTTCTCGACCGCAATCGCCAATGTTATCAACGCAATCAATCTGGTCGTACGTGAGCGGCGTATCGGTCCGGCGCTGGTAAACAACAAGGCCGGGTGGTGGTCTTACCACTTTCAAAGCCAAAGGACCCAGCGACATACCGCGGACATGCGTATTGTGTACCAAGATACCGGAACAACAATCCGCATTATGGGGTTCGGCCATCGATGGATACCACAGGATCTATATGACCGACTTTCCCCGAAAAAATAACGCCTTCTGCCACAAGAGGGCCTTTTTTTATAGTCTACAAGGCCATTGAGATGTCCTTCGCGAAGTTGTCCAAGCAACTCTTGCACGGGATCCGGGTGGACTCACGCAAGGAGCTAGAACGACGCATTCGCGCCTATCTGGGCGGGCTTAATGAAGTTCCGGTCCCGTTTCGGTGGCGGTGGAAGTCGGATGCTGACGATGCGCACGTTATTTAGGAATGGCCATACTAGTTCTGTTGTTATTGATTGATCTTGTAGTCATTGCGGCCCATCATTCAGCACGTAAAGTATCATACGGGTTTGCCAAGGTTCTCCCTCCCAGAGCAGGCATGTGGGGAAGTAGAAAATCGGCTATGGGATGGGAAGGACCGCGAGAGCGCATCCATCACGTCGCTCCGGTGACCTGCAACCCTGATGCACCAAGGGCTTTCGGATCGCCAGACGTCTACACCCCAGATATATCGCCTCGTGGTGCCGGATGAGTTCCTCCGAATGGACATAGCCCGAAAGCTCGCCACGCCCTCTAAACCAAGATTACGACCCATAACAAAATCGATATCCATGGCAGTTTTACCATACCACTCAGTGTTTTGTCTGGTTCTTGGACCACGCGGGAATATGCCCGATGTCCGATGATTCGCTGACCAATGACGTAAGCGAGGACGTCAATGAGTCATCCCATGAGAACGGCAATTTCCGGTTACGATTAACTACACTAAATCTGATATCCTCTTCCCCATGGTCATAACCATTTACCAGTTCCTAGGGACGAGCTCATGATAGCCGGAACTTGCGTTATAATAACGGGAAGAAGTGCGGGATCTTTTTATCTGTACGGAATAATCTTGTGGCAAAGGAGATGGCCGCTACGGCGTCCAGGAGATTATCACCGGGTATGGTCATTATGGCAATGGTCTTAACCGTAATATTCCCCATTTTAACCGCAGGTTGCAGTCAAAATGCCACACCAAGCTCTCCGACAAAAGGAAAAATGACGGCCTTAGTGGGTTCTTCCGGTATGAAAATGATCCTCACATACCAGCCGAATCCTCCTATCGCCTTAAAGCCTTTTCATGCCCAAGTACATCTGGCATCAACCAAGGGGCAGCCTGTAACCCATGCTCAGGTGACCATGTACTGGAAGATGGTCGACATGAACATGCCAGCCCAAAAGGTTGATTTCAAAAATGATGGGGCTGGGAATTACCATGGACACGCGATATTTTTTATGGCAGGTCCATGGAAACTCACCACCGATATCATAACACAGGGAAAAACGCTGAAGGAGTCATTGACCGTTCATGTCAGCAATTAATACCGGTTCCCCCATCCAAAATCGTGTGTCCCGCGAGAAGATGATGCGCAGCATCCGAAAAAAGAACTGGCGTTATCTGGCCTTGGTTATCTCCTTACTCGGCTATACAATCGCCGTCTCGGCTCATATCCAGTATCTTAGTAATCTGGCGGATCAAAGAGGGTGTGTCGACAACCATGCCGTCCAATACACTGCCATTTTACTCACAGGCGTCTTAGGAGGGTTAGCCCTGGGTCCTTGGGTCTTAAGGTGGTCGGCGAGTGCGATGAAGGCCTTGATACCGGATACGTCGGATAATATCCGATACCGCCGTATTAAAGCCCTATCAGTAACGTTTATTTTATTAGGCATGGCCGTCGATTTTATTTGGATTATCCCAGCGCTAAACGTATTCATCGACCATCACATTCCGTTGCTCGTGGAAGTCGATTTAATTCTTTATCTCATGGGGGCCATCGCGGGATCGTCCTGGTACATTATTTTGGACCGGCAATCGTGGTTGGGGCTGCTTGTGACCCCGGCCATGGCCCTGATGATTATCGGCAGCGTGCTAGCCGGCCACGGCTGGTGCTGATGCACTCTGGCTTTTCCAGGCCGTCTTTTCATCTTCGAATCGAAGCCCTGAGGATGAGGAAAAAGGGGGCGAATTGATGTAGTGTGGGGGCACTATTACTGTGGGCTTGAGACGCCGGGTTGTTGCAAGGCTTTTTACACTGTGCGGGGATGTGCAGTCGGTTCTTATCGGCTTTTAGCGTGTCCTTTCGCAATCAAACCGAAGGAGCTTCGCATCCTCCCCATCAAGTTATTATGAGCCATTTGGCGCATAATATCGGGAGAATTTTATCATTTACGGTATTAGGCGCCATCTTTGGCGCGTTGGGACACTTTGTCAACACAGCTGGCCACGCCACCGGACTGGACGCGTTGGCCGGAATTGCCGGGGGGATCATGATGCTTCTAGGGGCTGGGGATGAACTCAAAACCGGTCACGCGGTAAAGAAAACGTTCCACAAGTTGATCACTGTTCGCAACCCCAGAGCAGCCTTTGTGGTGGGGGCCAGCTTGGACATTCATCCCTGTGGTTTAATTTTTGCCTTGCTCTTGTCGGCCACGGCTACAGCCTCGCCCATGTCCGGAGCGCTCGTCTTACTGGCCTTCGGTATTGGTACGAGTCCCGATCTGCTTAGTGTGGCCGTGGCTGGGTGGTATGGAAGCAAAAGGCTTAAAGGGCGGAATTTTTCGTACGTGGACGCCAGCTTGATTGCTCTCAGCGGAATGGCGTTTCTCGTGCGAGGTCTTTCGGTCAATGGCTGGATTCCGGAGGTCAACCCATGGCTGTTTTAACGTGTTATCTGTGTGAACAACCCGTAGTGAGCGAGGTGCCCGCAGATGGACACATCTTTTGCTGTCACGGATGCCGGGAATTATGGCGGCTGATGGGCGATGAGGAAATTCAGGAACTGAAAAGCCGCCCAGGTCTCAATTGGGAAAACCTGCGGGAAAGCATCACCCCTCCAGCTTCCCCTCCCCCCTTATCCCGAGAGGCCGATCCCAAAACACTCACCATCGACATTGACGGAATGTGGTGTGCGTCCTGCAGCATTCTCGTCGAGCAAGTATTAACCCGTATGCCTGGAATCTTGGGCGCACAAATCGATTTTGCCACCAGCACGGCGCTCGTGGCCATGGACGCTGCTACGACGTCATCGACCGACGTTGAAAAAGCCATTACCAAACTGGGCTATAGTGCTAAAGAGCGCAATCTATCTGAAGACGATTTGGAGTTCGACCGTGATCGCGGTCTTCTTCGGCGCTTTGGCGTTTCTTTAATCTTAACGATCTTTGTCATGATGTTTAGTGTGCCCATATGGTCCGGTTATCTTCCCCAATTCCCGCCAATGCTACGTGATAGCCTGGAATATGGCTTATGGGCGCTGGCCACACCCACCATTTTCTTTAGCGGATGGCCATTTCTGCGTGGGGCCTGGTCATCGTTGCGTCACGGCGTGCCCACAATGGACTTGTTAATAGCCATTGGCAGCCTCTCCGCCTATGGATATAGCATCTACACCATTTTTGCCCATGGCACCTATCTTTATTTCGATACCTCTACCATGTTCATCACGTTTTTGTTGTTGAGCCGCAACTTAGAAGTGGGAACTCGAAATCGGGCTGCCGGTGTCGTGCGAATGCTCGCCAAACTCGATGTCAAGTCGGCTTGGGTCATGCTAGACGGCCAAGAAATCCCCAGGGACATTGGCCAAGTGCTGGTGAATGACGCCGTTATCGTGCGTCCGGGAGAAAAAGTTCCGGTAGACGGCACCGTAATCAATGGATATTCAGCCGTTAATGAAGCGTTTCTCACAGGGGAAGCGATTCCGGTCGATAAAAAGCCAGGAGATACTGTATATGCTGGCACTCTCAATACCACGGGACGGGTCGTGGTGAAAACGCTCCGGGTGGCAGACGACACGATCCTCGCCCAAACCGCCCGGTTCGTCAAAGCTGCGCAAGGCGCCCAAGGCCAATGGCGAAAATTGGCCGACCGTGTCTTGCGTGTTTTCGTGCCGGTTGTCCTCGTTTTCGGTCTCGCCACTTTCGTCTATTGGGATCGGATAGCACACGCCGGCACCGCTTTAGGTTTATTGAATATGGTAGCCGTGTTTGTGATCGCATGCCCTTGCGCCCTAAGCGTGGCCACGCCCTTAGCGGTATTGGCCGGAGCCCAAAAGCTTGGAGGATACGGCATGTTATTGCGGAGTGACGATGCTTTAGAACGGGCAAGCGATGTTGACACAGTCGTGATGGATAAGACGGGAACTTTGAGCACTGGACATATGACGTTAACCGAGTTTTGGCCCGCTGATCCGGATATTCTGCAATGGGTTGGGTCGTTGGAGATCGCCTCGGAACACCCCATAGCATCGGCAGTCACCCGCTACATGGAACGCCAGCACATCCAATACCTTCCGCTCCAAGATTTTACCGAAGAACCCGGGTGGGGAATCTCCGGTCAAGTTGCGGGTCATCAAATTCGAATCGGACAAATAGACGGCACGGAAACAGGGGCTCATCTCATAGAAGAAAAATTGAGGTTGTGGAATAAAGAAGGAAGGACAATCGCTAAAGTCATCATCGACCAAGAAATTCGAGCGATTTTCAGTGTCGAAGATCAGCCCCGGATTATGGCGCAAGACGTCGTGTCTTCTTTATCGCGTCAGGGTCTTCAGGTGATAATGGCCACTGGAGATTCTCTAGAAGCGGCTCACATCACAGCGCAGAAACTTGGGATTACCAGGTTTTTCGCCCGGCAAAAACCTATCGACAAAGCTCATCTGGTCGAAAATCTGACCGCCCAAGGACATTGTGTCGCTTTTATTGGGGACGGCATCAATGATGCCCCCGCCCTCGTCAAAGCACATTTGGGCATTGCCATGGGAACAGGCTCAGACATCGCCATTGAGGCGGGACATCTCACCTTGACTCGTCCGAACCTCATGAGTCTGGTGGATACGTTAACCACGAGCAAACAGGTGACGCGGATCATTAAGCAGAATTTGATTTGGGCTCTCTTTTACAACATGCTGGCTTTGCCCGCGGCGGCTTTCGGTTATACCGGCCCCTTTATTGCCGCCGTAGCCATGTTGCTCTCTTCAGCTTTTGTCCTAGCCAATTCATTACGCATTCTAGGATTTTCACCTAAACGTTATATTTTAGGTACCACCGTCGCCCTAGGAGTCGGAACCAGTCTGGCCGTCATTGCCTGGTTGGGGTTATGATCCCACAAACCCCATTGATATATTTCATGCTTTCTTTTTTAATGAAAATGATTATCATTATTTATATTAAGTTGATATCCAACCTCTCGCCCGATTAATGGGGCCGGTGAAGGAGAATATTTGTGCTAGCCACCGCCGTGATTTTTGCCAGAGAATCTCTGGAAGCGAGTCTAATTGTCGCCATTATATTCAGTTACCTAAAACAAATTGGCGGTCACAAGGGACTCTTTCGCCAGGTATGGATGGGCATCCTTACAGCCTTAGGGATTGATGTCATCTTGGGCCTGGGTATATGGTTCACAATTCATGCATACAGCGGCACAACACTCCAAACTCAACTTGAAGGCACAACCTATCTCGTCGCCGCCCTCCTTTTAACCGGCATGAGTTTTTGGATGAAACGAGAAAGCCGGCATCTCAAAAAGCACTTACAACAGGCTGTTGATGAGTCTCTGAACGATTCCAAACGGCTCGCGTTAGCCCTTTTAGCCGGAATTACCGTCGGACGTGAAGGATTGGAAACAGCGATCTTTGTCCTGGCCCTGAGTTTTCACACCAGCTCCGGGTCTCTTATTTTAGGAGCCATTATTGGCCTTGCCGCAGGAATTTATTTAAGTTACGGGATATATAGATTGGGACGCGTTGTCCCGCTCAAAACGTTTTTTAATGTGTTTGGCACCATTTTGTTGGTGTTTGCTTCCGCCCTTATCGCAGACGGCATCGAAGACTTCCAACTGGTACATTGGCTCCCCGGTAGCCACTGGGTCTTATGGCACACTGGCCAATTTCTCAGCGAATCTAGCGTGGCGGGTGATATCCTACACACGTTTGTTGGGTATGCACAATCCCCCACGGCTCTCCAAATCGTCGCCTACGTGGGATTCCTGTCCTTCACCATCCCCCGATATTTACGGTCCTCGCCCTCGCCGATCAAAGGTTAACATTGCCCGTGTTGAGGACACGTATCGCTTTCGTCCGGGCTCACGTCTCCCATAGGTCATCGGCATTTCCGGAACCATTGCCAAGCGTAAAATGCTGCACACTAAGTTATTCGGAATCGATCAGGCGATAATTTCCTTATTCCTTACAGGCAGACCGCGACACCCTCCGTGATAGTGACACTGGCAGTTTCTCTATTCCGTCTTCTCATAATGTCACCGATTTTTGGGTGCGTGTTCCCATGGAGTCCGACAGTACCGAACCCACCCCTGAGGCACCCAGACTCGGGAGACGTAGGCAACTACTTTACGGCCACAGTCTCCACAAAAGAGAGGTCAGCTGTACTAGTTTCTCGGCATACCCACCCCTCCGTCATGAATAAAATATACGAATCATTGCGATTATACAGATAAAAATGGTAAAGTAAATACCATGTTAGGATAACTTCCCACCACCTGATAAAGGAGGATCTTCATGGGCACGAATCATCTCCCCTACAGTCGAGCGTGGCATGCCGCCTGCGCCGTCCCTTCTTCCGGGGACAATGTATGGACAGGAGCAAGCTGGCTAAAACCGTGGTTGTTGGAATCGGTATCGATAGTCCAGGATAATCCGGCCTCGTCCTTCAGTTTGCCTCGGATGGGATCCCAGAACTCGCAGGTGAAACCGCGCAATAGTAAGAACGAACCGTATTAAATTACGTCCCATGATGGACCCGTACCCCAGGACCCGAGATATTCGAAATTAGCAAACGAAGAGACGCTCTCTACCTCTAAAAAGGGACGCACTTCTGACGGGTTGTTTATGCTTCGTGAAGCCTCTCACCGGGCAGAGGACAGTTTAATCCGATTGAGCGACATGTACCGGTGGCGGTGGCTTGCCTCTGGGAATGACTACGCCCTAGGGGATCCTTGTCCACTGCTGCTTGT
>JAKADI010000048.1 GCA_021820675.1 Bacillota bacterium
CAGACGCACCGTTCTCCTTGGGCTGGGGCCGCCACTATCCTGATCCGCGTCGGATCGGCGAGAACTTTAAACCACTGGGATACAAACTCGGCGTGTTTCTTGGGCAGCGCAACAAGCGGTTGATCACCCGAAGGGATGAGGCAAGAAGCCTCAACGGCGGCTTCTGATATCATGGCGCTGCATCCTTTCAACGGTATTCTTCATATTTCTATTATATGACTTTATGCTCACATTTTCATAATTTAAGGACGTCAAACGGCGGATTGGACTCGACATCGGAGTGCGGCGCTCATCGCTGATGGCGGCTGTAGTCTCGTCTGTGCATATATGGCAGGGACGCTCCTCGCGGGTCTGGGAACGACGACTTTCCTGGGGCGGTGGTATCTGACCCCACTCGCCGGGCTAGCCTTGGTGTTTTTTATCATACGCGAAGGGCGCGAAGCGTTGGAAGAAGAACGGAGTGAGAAGCCAGCGGGGCATTGTCGACGGGGTTGACACCCGGAACGGGGATGGCCCGTCGCCGGCAAGCATCCGGTGCCTGGTTAAAGATATGACAACAGTCAAAGTCGCTAAAAAATCCCCGCAATGAAGCGGGGTGAGGTAGGCAGATGTATTGATGCCTAGTGATCAGTACTCAGGTGCCGGAAGGTCTGCCTGCACAGCTCGTCTTCCCGTTTGCCCCTTTGAGCGAAATGGGGACCTTAATCGGGCTCGATGGGTTTCGGTAGCGGGCGCAGTAGCCTAAGTGCGGATTTTTGATGTTGACGAGTAGCAAGCCAGGTATAAAAGACATACACGAATCCGAGCAGTAATACGATGATGCCAAGAATATGAGGGAACAGACGATAGCGAATTAACGAACTCATCAAAAATCCCCAGCCGCTAAAACTCCCAATGGTCAAAACCAAGCTCCGTTGCAACAGGCGGGCGGTGGCTAATACCACCATGGAGGTCGTAGCGGCTGACCACATGGGATTAATACCCCAAATAAAATGGGAGGCCGAGAATCCCGTTATGGCATTGAGACCTAAGCCGACGACAATACCGCTGACCATGGCGGCCAAGACCGACCGGGGCGAAATCGTGTCCTTCCATAATAACAAGGCTAATGTTGGTCCGACAACGGCCGCGTTGCGGAGGGTTAATCCAAAGACGCGCCACCAGGCCAGCTGGTCTGGGCGCCACAACCCGTATAGCACCATAGCGATACCTTCAAGTACCAAACCCAGACGCAACCAATTGACGCTCCGGGAACGGCCAATGACATCGCCTGCAACGCTAATGGCTCCGGAAAATAGCAAAGGTCCGCACCACATAAGAGCCAATGACCACATCGCCATGCCCAACATCGCAATCATGAGAGGAGAACTATGAGCCAGAATCACATGAAAGAAGGCTTCAAGACCACTCATATGGACATTCGGGGTGAGCATGCGGGTGCGAAGGCCAAGCCAGGTGCTCACCCCGATGATGATAGCGAGCCAAATGGTTGACAGCCAGGTGGCCCTTTGTGCGTGACGGATACTTCGCGCTGCTGCGAGGGTCTGGATTTCGGCCTGGGCACACACGACGTTTAAAATGTTCATTCCCAACCAGACAGGGATGAGGCCATGGTCTGCTCCCCACAACTGCCAATACCTGGGATTCATCACCATGTGGTGGGGCAGCGGGGTTTGGTGCCCGAGCTTCCAAACAGCATAAACAAGGCCCATCATCACCATAAACAGATTAAATCCTTGTAACTGCGCTAGGGACAACATGCCAGAAAATTGAATACTGACAATGAGCATAAGGGCTGTGATACTCAGGCTCAGCCATAGCGGCCACTTTAACGCCGTTTGCAGAAAAATGGCCGCTGCCAGCGCGTTGGATAAGGCGAAAATAGGGAAAGTTCCGCCAATTACCAAGCCGCTCAAGCGGCGTACTCCGCGTCCAAAGGCGCGACCGAGTAGGTTGCTGTTGGAAATGTAATCGTGGCGGCGAAACCACGGGATCAAGGCGGCCACCAGGATCGACATAACAGCAACACTGACTCCGTACCATAAAGCACTCAGGCCGAATTGGTAGGCCGTGTCGATTTCGACAACGATGAGCGAGGAGGACCATAACGCCGTAACCATGACAAAGATTGTCCAGAACCCCAGTTGGCGGTTGCCATCGCGATATGCTTTCATGGTGGGCGCAGCCTTTCTCCGCCCCAAAAAGAGAAGCACCGTAATATATCCGAGTAAAAGTGCAGGCAACACGAGGAATCCGCTCCTTTATGATAAACCCTATCAAGTTATTAATATATTATATAGTTCTCCAAAGTGTTCCTTCTGTCAACAGATTTTTTCCGCTCTGATTACTCAGTTGGGCTCGTTCCAGCCAATAGCCTAATCGCCCGATACAAAGGTGGGGTAGGGGTCGATGCCGGTCTTTGTTCCAGGCTCCCGAGTGAAACGTTATCTATTAGAAGACCGCGAAAGGTCTTAAGAACTGAATGTATAGAACGCTTAAGGGATTCACGCCGTCCCAATCGGTGCCACTCCTCCTCATCGGCCGGTGGGCCCTTTGGGGATGAGGAGTTACGTTGGTATGGACCGTTGGAAAAACGCGTTATGGAGGAATCTCTGCCTGCTTGCTGCAGATTTTGACGAAGAGAACAAAGTGGCCTATAATTAAAAGACTTGCGAAGAGAGGGATCGTTCAATTAAGAACTTCGTAAAAGCGAGCTGATGGGGGTGTGAGATCAGCCGGAGAAATTTGAACTATGGCCCTTGAGCAGGAGTGCGAAATTCAGTAGTGCTCCCGGTATCCCCGTTATTGGATGAAAGAGACCCCATGGTGAACAAGGGTGGTACCGCGGCAGTTGCCCGCCCCTTGACATTGGGGTATTTTTTATGGACCAGGAATTTAGGAGGTTGGAAGGATGGATTCAAACCAACGCAAGAAATCTCAAAAAACTTGGTACTTGACTACGCCGATTTATTATCCTAGTGACAAGTTGCATGTGGGGCATGCATATACCACGGTTGCGGCCGACGCTTTGGTGCGCTTTCACCGCTTATACGGTGATGGTGTCTTTTTTGTGACAGGAACGGATGAACACGGGCAGAAGATTGCGCAAAAGGCGAGTGAGGCGGGAAAAACTCCAAAGGAGTTTGTGGACGGCATTGTCCAATTCATTCAAGATCCGTTGTGGAAGACCCTAGGGATCTCGTATGACCGGTTTATTCGGACGACGGATCAGGAACATACGCGGGTTGTCCAAAATGTCTTCGAGCAATTGCTAGAACGAGGGGACATTTATAAGGGGACTTATGAAGGATGGTATTGCCTCCCCGATGAAACCTTTTGGACGGAGTCTAAATTAATTGACGGAAACTGTCCTGATTGCGGACGCCCGGTAGAGCGCGTCCAGCAGGAAAGCTATTTCTTTAAAATGAGCCGCTATCAAGACCGCATGATTCAATACATCCTGACGCACCCTGATTTTATCCAACCTACCAGTCGACGCAATGAAATGTTGAGCTTTTTGGAAAGTGGACTTGAAGATCTGTCGATTTCCCGGACAGGATTAACGTGGGGCATTCCCGTTCCCCATGATCCCGCGCATGTCATTTATGTATGGTTTGATGCCTTGCTCAATTATTTAACCGCAGCTGACTATTTAGAAGCGCCCGAGAAGTTTGCGCGGACCTGGCCCCCGGATGTCCAACTGGTTGGAAAAGAAATTGTCCGTTTTCACACCATTATCTGGCCGATTATTTTGATGGCACTCCAGTTGCCGTTACCGGAGCGAGTGTTTGGCCATGGATGGCTCTTGATTGGCGATACCAAAATGTCAAAATCGCGGGGCAATGCGGTAGACCCCATCGCTTTGACCCAAAAATACGGTGTCGATGCTGTTCGGTACTACCTCTTGCGGGAAGTGCCATTTGGTGCTGACGGCAGTTATACGGAAGAGGCCTTGCGGTTACGGATTAATGTCGATTTGGCGAATGATTTGGGAAATTTACTCAGTCGGACAACGGCTATGATTAATCGATTCAGCGCCGGGTATATTCCTTTTCCGCATTCGGTTCCTCGTGAGCCAGACCAAGTGTTGCCCAAGCTTGTCGTCGAGATATACGATGCTGTCGATCACGCGATGCAGCAACTGCTCATTTCCGATGCTCTTTCCCACATTTTCCGGCTCATTCACGCGGCCAACAAGTATATTGAAGACCGGGCTCCGTGGAACTTGGCGAAGAATCCGGCGACCAAAGATGAGCTTGATCATGTTTTATATAATCTTGCAGAGTCGTTACGGATTGTGTCGGTTTTGTTAACGCCATTTTTGATCGAGACGCCCCAAAAAATTCGGCAGCAACTTGGGCTGACAACGCCAGTCCGGTCCTACCGCGAGGCCATCTTCGGCCAGCTCCAGGGCGGAGAACACATTAAACGGGGAGACGCTTTGTTTCCGAGGCTTGATTTGCACGGCGAACAACACGAGGCTGCTGGGGGTATGGAGCCATCTACAGAGGCTGTGAAAACCACCCCGTCTTCCCCTAATCCACCCAGACCGGAGGAGGCCACAAATCCTATCACTATTGACGATTTTCAAAAAATCGATTTGCGGGTTGGAACCATCCGCCATGCGGAAGTGGTTCCAAGTGCGGATCGCCTGTTAAAATTGACGGTTTTCGACGGCATCAGAGATCGCACGATCGTTTCCGGAATAAGAGCCCACTACGATCCGGAGAAACTCGTGGGTCAACAGGTGGTATTGGTGGCTAATTTAAAACCGGTGAAATTACGGGGGATTCTCAGTGAAGGGATGCTATTGGCGGGTTCTCAAGGAGGACGGTTAAGTTTAGTGACGCCGTTATCGGAATTACCCGAAGGAGCGCGTGTCAAATGAATTTATTGGGCATTGATTCACATTGCCATCTTCAGGATCCGGTCTTTGACGCTGACCGGGAAGAAGTGTTTAAAAGGGCTCATGGACAAGGCCTTGGGCTTATTGTCCCAGGCTATGACATGGAATCATCGGCGCAAGCGATACGGTTGGCACATACCCACGAAGCGATGTGGGCTCTTGTTGGCGTGCATCCGCATGATGCGAAGACCTTTACCGAGTCCGACCAAGTTCGGTTGCAAGACTGGATTCATGACGACCCCGTCATCGGCATTGGGGAAATCGGGCTCGATTATCATTACATGAATAGTCCCAAGGAGGTACAAAGAGCGGTCTTTCGGCAGCAGGCCGAGATGGCGCGGGGGATGAATGTGCCGATTTCCGTCCATTCGCGGGAGGCCGAGGAAGACACCGTTGCGATACTGCGCGAATTGCCAGAAATTCGAGGAGTCCTGCACTGTTTTAGTGGGAGTCAGGCATTTGCCACCCAGTTGTTGGATTTGGGATTTTACTTGTCGTTTGCTGGCCCCATTTCATTCAAGAGCGCACACGACTTAAGAGATCTTGTCAAGTGGGCGCCCATGAATCGAATCTTGATTGAAACCGATGCGCCTTATCTGTCTCCCGTTCCCTGGCGAGGACAACGGAATGAACCATCGCGAGTGATTCGTGTGGCTGAAATTGTGGCTGCCCAAAAAAATTTTTCAACCCAGAAGGTATTTGACCAGGTGATGTCGAATACTATTTCTGTATTTCATGTTGCGAGTTGATAATACAGTTTTTGGCAGATATGGAGGCGAATGGTAACCGGAAGGACGCTGGACGAGTCATAAGATATCAGCAAGCTCCGGAGAGCAAAACATGAATCGTAAAGGAGGACAGCTTTTGCCTACATGGACTCTTAAAGCGGTCAGGCCCTGGTTAGTGGGTGCCTTAGCCGCTACAGCCATTGGCACGGGGCTGGCTAGTACGTATTACCGTCCAGTGAGTATCCAGATTGTTAGCCCAACAGGCGAGCGATCGTTTAAGCTCTGGACGCTTAAGACCAAAGTGCGAAATATATTAACACAAGCGCATATTCCCCTAAACATCAGGGATAAGGTGCGGGCTACCGAAAAGAAAGGGAATACTTCGATCTCCATTCGCGACGCCGTGCCTATCTGGATTCGGACCGCGCATCGGCATTTTAAATATTGGACCACAGATTATCATGTCGGCAGCATTCTGTCGGCTCTAGGCATTAGACTCGGTCCATTAGATAAAGTCCGGCCACCCTTGACAGCCTCCGTTACGGCGGGAAATACCGTCGATGTCATTCGCCAGTGGCTGGTCAAGAAAACGATTACGTCAAGTTTACCGTTTACGGTTACTTACCGCCCCGATCCGGGCCTCGTCAAAGGACGGCGCCAAGTGGTGCAAAATGGGCGGCGAGGAGTCGAGGCCACCACCATTCAATACCTCATTCAAAATGGGTCCCCCCTCACGGGTCAAGTCGTCGCCAAGACCGTTATGAAATCCCCTGCGCCTGAAGTTATCGCCTACGGAACCGCTCCATCTGCCACTATCAACGGGCAAGCGAGGCCCATACAACGGGAAATCTATATGGTGAGTACGGGTTACTGGCCGAATCCGGCGTGGTCCACCGGACTTACAGCGAGCGGAACGCCAGCGCATTATGGAGTGGTTGCGGTCGATCCGGCAGTCATTCCCCTAGGCACGCACCTTTACATACCAGGCTATGGATACGCTGTGGCCCAAGATACCGGGTCGGCTATAGTGGGAAACCGGATTGATCTCTGTTTCAACAACCAAAGCCAGGCGATGAATTGGGGCGTCAGACCGTTAGACGTGTATATTCTCGGCAATTAACCAAGGTAGGTGCGATTTTTACGGCTGATTTTGTTGATCCGAGAACTTTACCAGGGCTTCACCGAGTGTTAGAAATAGCTACAGCTCGACCCGTCAAACGATTGGGGCAAAATTTTTTAGTAGCGCCGGATCAATTTGATCGCATCGCGGATGCGGTTGTCAAGACGCAACCTCAGTGGGTATTGGAGATCGGTCCAGGTCCCGGAGGCTTGACGTGCGCGTTGTTAGAGCGCGGATTACAGGTGCTTGCAGTGGAAATTGATCCGACGTGGGTTAATTGGCTGACGTCGACTTTGGTGCCCCGTTATCCGACGACACTCAGGATCCTCCAACAGGATGCATTGATAATGTCCTGGAAAACATTGGAGGTCGGTCGGGATAGACCCTGGACCGTATGCGGGAATCTCCCATATTATATTACGTCGCCGTTGATGGCAAAATTTTTCGAGGATGCGTCATCATGGAATGCAGCCGTGCTTATGGTGCAAAAGGAAGTGGCTGCTCGCTTGTTGGCCGATCCTGGGCAACGGAATACTTCCGCACTTAGCGTATTGCTCCGATATGTCGCCACGATCCGGGGCCTGGGTGAAGTGTCCCGCCATCAATTCTACCCTTCTCCAGAAGTTGATTCATTTGTGATACAATTAACGCGAAGTCCGTCGCCGGCAATTCCCCTTGAACATCTGAGAGGGGTGGTGCAAGCGGCGTTTAGGCATAGGCGGAAAATGATCCGCCAGTCACTGGCTCAAGTTTCGGGACCCGCGTGGAATTCGCACGAATGGGCAAGAATTTTGACTGAAGAAGGCATTGATCCTTCTAAACGAGCGGAAGCCCTATCCTGGTCGGAATGGATAAAATTGGCCAGACTGGCGGGAAAAAAGTGAGGTGATTAACCATGCTTTTTGAAAGCCCTTCCAAAGGGCGATTATCCGTGGAAAGTATGTTCGGCGAAATCTTAGGATATATTTCTGATGCCCCGAATGCACACTATAAGTTGATCATCGGATCGGATTCGCATACGCGCCACGAAACCATTTTTGTGACAGCTGTTGTGATTCACCGTCTCGGCAAAGGAGGCCGGTACTTTTTTAGCAAGTCCCGACGCCGTGCCATTAAAAGTCTCAGGCAGAAAATTATGTACGAAACCTCGTTAAGTTTGACTGTGGCCGCGCAATTAACCGATCTTTTGCAGACATCGGGCCATCCCGACCTCGATGTGGAGATCCATATCGACGTGGGCCAACAAGGTGATACCAAAGAGTTGATCCGGGAAATTGTTGGAATGGTCACCGGAAGCGGCTATCACGCTACGATCAAGCCATTTTCGTTTGGGGCTTCAAAAGTTGCCGATAAATACACGAAATAGACTGAGGATCCAAAGATGCTCCATAACCCTGCGGATTGGGTCTCGGTGACTTTATAGCGGATGCTATTGATTAAATAAATACGTGTTGCATTATCATCCTCGTGATGCCTCCTGGCGCGGACAACCAATTTTTGCATAAGAAAACGAAAAGAGTATTGACCAGGTCTCCATGGTCTTGGTAAAATAATTGTCTTTAACTTGACATCAATAGAAATCAATGCTAACCTATATGCGTTGCCCTTCATCAGTTGAGGAAGGAAGTGAGCGTGTGGCCGCTAAGAGCGTTCTCGAGGACATAAAAAAAGAACTCGAATCCCACGTCGGAGAGAAAATTCGACTGAAAGCCAATAA
>JAKADI010000049.1 GCA_021820675.1 Bacillota bacterium
GTCCGCTCAAGATTGCGGCCATCGTCTAACGTGATAACAATACGGGTCTCCATATGTTGAAATCCTCGTTTATCAATCTCGGGATCGCTCCGATGGTGGCAGCGACCGATCATGGCGTGCACGTCATCACGGTGTACGATGTCGTCCCGAAATTCATGAATTCCCACACGCCGGAATAACACAGCAGCTGCTAAGAGAAACGCTAATGAAAATTTTGCCTCGAGATCCGTCTTGGGATACCGATATATGAGCGCATTGAGCATGGCTGAGTTAGTATAAGCCACGACCTCAACAACACGTTCCGGATGGATATCGTATTCATAAATCATGCTGAGAATCCCGTCGAGGGCAGGATGAGATAACGAGCCACAGGGGTAGGGTTTAATGGAAACACCAGGATCCTCAAAATAATAGGGATTGCCCAATCGCCCCTGAACACGTTCTCGTTCGTAACCACCAGCAGCGGCGGAAAAAAATCCACGGGCTGCTTCCAAGATGCTATCAGACGCGGTAAATCCTTCGCGGGCGAGCCATGCTGCTGTTACCCCAGCCGATGCAGCAATGCCCGCATGCAGCGGCTTCGTCATCGTGCCGAAATTTTCACGGTACCCACCGCCCAAGGGAGCAGCAATCCCAAACGCTATGCGCATCTGGGACTCATCGAGCTCCAAGAGTTTCCCCGCGGCGGCAACCGCTCCCAGCGCACCAACCGTTCCTGTGCTATGAAACCCATCGTTGTAGTGACGAGGATACATGGCGTCCGCCAGTCGGCACGCTACCTCGACCCCTCCTACGTAGGCGGTAATCAGGTCTTTTCCACTAGCTCCAACCATTTCCGCCACAGCTGCTGCAGCCGCCAATACCGGAGCCGTAGGATGCGTTAAGAGACCGTACACACTGGCAGGATTTGTGGATAGCTGCGTATCGTCGTAGTCCAAAGCATGGATGGCTAACCCATTAACAAGAGCTGCCAAAGATGCGGACACGCGTTGTGACGTTCCCCAGATGCCAACGGCCCGGTCTCCGCCCTGCGATTCAACATATTTACGGATAATTTTATGACTTTCCTCATGGCGCGCACTTAAGGCCAAGCCATACCCATCATAAATGTGTTCTAATGCCTGCCGACGTACTAAGTTTGGCAATGATTCATACGCCAACCCCAGAACCCATTCGGCCACGTAGGCTGTCAATCCGTCCGTAATGCTTTCTCCTCCTGAGTGCGATCTGTTTAACGGCATGGGCATCCATTCCATCGAATTCCCACACGATCTAAAGCGCCGGTCTGGTTTTACGTTTTGCATCGTCAAGGGCCATGTGCAATACGCTTTGAACAACACAGTCATCCATGGGTCCCACATTGTTTTCTCCACCATCCGGGTCAGCAAAAACCTTCTGGAGAGCCTCCTCCACACGTTGCCACGCCCGCTTGGCATGAGACCGAGACAGCGCTACAGCCTCGTCAACACTCTTGCGTTTCATTGCGTTTAGCAGCATTTCATGCTCGTCAGTGGCTTCACGAGGGCGATTGGCATCTTGCGACCACGCAACAGCTCGCAAGAGGGAGATGCTCAACCACAAACGATCAACCGTCTCCCACAGCGCCACATTTCGACTGAACCGCGCAATCATCGTATGAAACTCGTAATTGCCCTGCTCGAGTTCCCGAAGCCGACCGTCTGCTTGCATCTGAGTCTGGAAACGAAAAACTTCATCCAGTCGACGGGTTTCATTCACGGTCATGTGTGCCGTTGCCAATCCAACCGCCAAGGGATCCAAGACCGCACGAAACTCGTAGACCGAACGCGCTTCGACGAGCGTAAAAGGGCGAATGCGCACATCACGATGTTGTCTGCGCACCACAAGCCCTTCCGCTTCGAGCCGCCTCAGCGCTTCGCGAAGCGGTGTCACACTGACTCCCAGACGCCTAGCCCATTCCGCCTCGATAATCTGCGCACCCGGCAGAAACTCGCCCCCTAAGATGTCGTTTCTTAAGCGATCATAAGTAAACTCAGCTGCCGATTTATAGGTCATCTCTCTATTCTCACCTCGGTTTCTTATAACTTATTACTTATGGTGTACAGATATGTCTGTCCTCTACCGTGAAGCGCGTAGGAACAGGGCAAAGAACGGCCCATTTCGGCACCACCCGGGTTTTAACGTGGCATTATGTGCCATTATTCGGTAATGGATTGGTCTTATTAAGCAGAGGGGTGGTTCGGTAATCCCCATATGTCAGTGGTATTGACGTGGGTCTCCGCCGACTGTTTTTCTCTATTTGACTGGCAGGCCTTCACCAACCTGCGCGGGCATGACCTGCAAATCCGTTGCCATTGGGCGAATTCCGCCCGTTTGCCTTGGCCGTTTCAAAGAGGCTACAGGTGATCGCGCTCGCGCCACCGTTCGGTGGACCGGGCGGCCCAGAGCATTGACGATTGCCATAATTTCCCGAAGTACGATGGGCTCGCTCAGGATTTGCAGGACTTGGATCGGGGTATCAGTAAGACCATGGATGTCACATGGCACCCAGATAACGTGCGGGAGCGAAGCCAGTCAGCCGCGGAAGAGTACGCCCTCGGGCTTTCTTGAGAAATGGTTGGTTCCCCAAGAGTAAAATAACCACACACATGTGAAACCGCAGTCTTATATTTATGCAGTTCGGTAGTCATTGTGTTGTGTCGCTAACACCCCCGAATGTCGATGATTCTTCGCAAGCCATTCCTCATGGACGACCTGAAGGCATCGAAACTTTATCCCCAGACGAGACGTACCGTGTGTCGCCACGTCTTACGGAGTTGAAGTTCAGCGCCTGGGTCGTTGACAATGCATGAATAGGTCGCTCTTCACCATGCAGACCCCACCTTAAACGAGCGTCTGTTTCATCCATTCCAGAATGCCCCCTCCGAGGGTTTCACGAATATGATCCGTATAGTCCATGGCTCTCAGTTCCCCGTGATCCAAGAGAACAGCCATATCCAATAGTGGTTCGACTTCGTGCACCTCGTGCGTGGACAACACGACGGTCTGGAAGTCTAAGTCGATGAACGAGATGAGTCCCGTCAGAATGGACCCGCGAACCAGCGGATCGAGCCCCGAAAGCGGTTCATCCATGACGAGCAACGGGGCCCGGCGAGAGACAGCCAGCACGATTTTCAGACGCCCCTCGTTACCCTTGGAAAGCGTCCGAACTGGCTGGGTTCCATCCAGTTGCATAAATTCCAGCATAGCGGCCGCCTTGTCTCGGTCGAAGTCTCTATAGATACCCGCGTAATAGTTCACCATCTGACGCACGGTATAGAAGCCGTATACGGCACCTGTGTCGGACAGGTACGCGATATGCTCCGCCATCATCCGCTGAACCCGGTTGTTCTGAAACAAGACTTGCCCGCTGTTCGGCCGCAGGAGCCCGGTCATGAGTTTGAGGGTTGTGGTTTTCCCGCTGCCGTTCGGACCAATAAATCCAACAACCGTTCCGGCTGGTAAATCGAACGATAGGTGCTGTACGGCGTCCTTCAGCTGATAGCGCTTCGACACGTTTTGGAAGGACACAATCGCATTTTCCATGGCAACCTCCACATTCAAAGCTATTCGTGTGACAACCCCAGCGTCTCACATTCCTTAAAGCTCCGTAATATTTCTTCCAGCGTAAATCCCATCTCGCGCATATCACCCAGAAACGCTGCCACGTAACTCCCCATCAATTCCTCACGAAGTCGCAGAAGACGATCCTCATCACGGGTCACGAAGGTTCCCTGCCCTCTCCGGGTCTCGGCCACGGTGATGCGCTCTAACTCGGTGTACACCCGCTGAACCGTATTGGGGTTAACACCGACCTGGATTGCCATATCACGCTGGGATGGCAACTTTTCTCCCGCAGAGAGGTCCCCACGGACAATTTGTTTGCAAATCCTTTGGACAAGCTGTAGATAAATAGGCTGTGTGGGGATGAAGTCCCCTGCCATGGCTTACACCTCCAAATAGCGGTCGGTGATGAGCCCCGTAACGGAGAACAGCACAACGCCGATGATGGCGTCGAATACAAAATGGCCGATGACAATCGTGCCGATCAGATGCCTCGCTAGGAGTGTACGCACGTCTGACGGGAACAGGTCCAGCACGGCTACCCTTCCCCAACCAAAGGCCTGTGCATAGAGGGCGGTGCTCTTCAAACCACCCAGTCCCCACGTGGCGACCAACACGACCCCCAGTCCGACCAGCCAACTCAACTTCTTAAACTGGCTTTTCACCGCACGGACCGACAGATAAATGAGGGCGAGCCACAGGGACAGATACAATCCGAAACAAAATAAGAATGTCATGGCAAAAAATAATATCCGCGGGATCTGAGCCGCCAAAACGGACAGATATACCGGGCCAACGTTTAGGGGTGTTCCATGCTGCGTCATGAGAATTTCGTTGGCATTCCCGTGAGTCTGGGTCTGATAATGCACCGGTGGCAAGGAGTGAGTGATGTTGACGGAGTGAAATAGCGCGAGTGCTAGAAAGTAAGAGATCACAAAGTACAGCAGGGAGGCTATCAGGCTGCTAATGAGTTTGGAGCCATACATTGCCCATCCGGACTTCGGTGTTTGCAACCATAGGGCCGCGGATCCTTTGATTTCCTGGTTCATCCCCCGGTAAAGTTGTGCCGGAAAGACAACCAAAAGCGAGCCCGTCAAGACGACACCGACGGCCACGGCTGTCCGCGCGGCATCCACGATGCCTAAGGAATGCGCCGAGAGAACTAAGGCTGTCACAATGACGGCGCCTCCCAGGAAACCCAACCACTGGTTCTTTAACATCCAGATATCTTTTTTCAGCATGGTCAGCCACATCGACATCGCAACCCCACCCCTGTATTAGTGCACTAGAAATATAGTGCACTAATACTCGTGACTTTGTCAATGCTTGAGTTCACGGCGATGGGTCACGTACTCGTCAAACCTCGCGAGTGGTTGAAGATGGTTCGGCGCAGCCGCCCCTGGGCATCAGTTAGGTATGATGGCTCGGTTTCCCGTTCGCATTGTCACCGCTGAGGGGATCATCAAAGCCACGTTTGACACCACGATTGGTGCCTATTCCGGCATCAACATTTTAATCAACAACACCCGGGCCGACAGGTTCAAATGGATACTCACGGTAACCATTAACGTTAATACCCTTGTAAAAACCGCGACACACCCCGGTGGAGCACTTCCACCCCAAGAGGTAGAGCCGTTTCATTGATCTGGAAGTGCGGAGAATGATGAGGAAACGTTTCGTTAACTGGGCGACATCCTAAAAAGAAAAACGTCCCCGGTTTCTCCCGTAAATAATACGCGAAATCTTCACCCCCCATTGCGGGATCGGGATGAAATACATCCACTATATCCACAATGGCCTGTTCTAATCGTTCCACGCTTTCGCGATGGTTTATCACGGCCGGATAGCCGCGTTGATAGGTCAGGATCGCATTGGCTCCATATAACTGCGCCGTTGTCTTTGCCATATGATTGATTTCATCAATGATCTTGTCTTGCACCTGCTGTGACAACGTGCGGACTGTCCCTATGATCTCGGCTGTTTCCGCAATGATGTTAAATGTCGAGCCACCCCGGATAGCACCGCAGCTTATCACCGCAGTGTCAAATGCATTGAGGCGTCGTGAGACGATCGTTTGCAAATTCACCACTATCATGGATGCAATCAAGACCGCATCTTTCGTATCCGCGGGTTCTGAACCATGACCACCTTTTCCCTGGATACGGATGGTAAATTGATCAGCATTAGCCATCAGAGCTCCAGCACGAATCCCAACGGTACCGACCGGGTCATTGGCCCACAGATGCAGGCCCAATACCTCATCCACTCCCTCAAGGCAACCGCCTTCGATCATGCCAGGGGCCCCGCCGGGGGGGCGTTCTTCAGCGGGTTGAAAGAAAATGCGTACCCTGCCCGGAAAATTATGGTCCGTTGTCAGACGTTCTGCCAGAGCTAAAGCAATAGCCATGTGACCATCGTGACCACATGCGTGCATCACTCCAGCATGTTGAGAACGAAACGGCAGGCCGGTTTCCTCCTCAATTGGCAACCCATCCATATCTGCGCGAACCGCAATGGTTTTTCCCGGCCGATTCCCAACAATATCGACCATGACCCCCGTATCGGCTATTTGAACAGTATTCAATCCCAGTCGCTGAAGCGTTTCCGTCAAATAGCCGCTGGTTTTGCGTTCATTAAATCCCAACTCCGGGATTTGATGAAGATCCCGGCGGTACGTAATGATATGGTCTTCCCAATTCGCCATGAATGTGCCCCTCCATACTCGCAAATCATTGCGAAAATTTTTGCTATCTGTATGATACCAGTTATGGTATCAAGGGTTCGCTTTTTCACAACGACTAGATAATTCGATGTCCCAGTGCCGACGCAATCAAGTTTGCGGCCAACTCGCCGGTTCGATTATGCTCGTCCAAAATGGGATTCACTTCGACCATTTCCATGGACGCCACAATGTCATTCTCCGCCAATAATTCTAGAGCCAAGTGTGCTTCACGTTCGGTCAAACCCCCACTGTACGGTGTACCCGAACCTGGCGCGTACAGCGGATCCACGGCATCAATGTCGAAGCTCAAATGGACCCCATCCGTCTTATCTGTGACGATGTCGATAGCTTTGGACACGACGTCGCGCATTCCATAACGGTCGATTTCGTGCATAGAGAAGACCGTTGCTCCCGAATCCCTTAGGGACTGGGCTTCATCGATATCTAATGTCCGTACGCCAAGATACACAATTTTGTGGGGATCCACGAAGTGTCCATGAAATGGGGTTTGTAACAGTTCGTGCCCTAATCCCACGACCGTAGCCACCGGCATGCCGTGCACATTTCCCGATGGTGAAGTTTGATCGGTATTGTAATCGCCATGGGCATCAAACCACAGCACCCCGAGGCGGGAGTATTTACGCAACAAGCCGGCAATTGTCCCGATCGCAATACTATGATCTCCACCTAAAATCAAGGGATAATTGCCGTCATCCAGAGCCTTTTCGACGGCACGTGCGAGCACACGGCTCACTTTTACGATCTCACTGGCATATTTGATCCGGGGCTCCGTTCGGATACGGCTTTCGGGAACCGGGACCGGAAGATTTCCAATGTCAAGGACCTCATGTCCGACTTGACGAAGTTTTTCTTGGAGTCCTGCGTAGCGAATTGCGCTGGGGCCCATGTCAACACCGCGGCGATCCGCCCCATAATCCAGGGGTACGCCGATAATACGCACGGTCTTAAGTTTCATAAATATCCCCTCTTCAAATCACTGGACTCTACTTATTATACCGAAGCAACGTCAGTCCCTAACCAGCACGTGGGTAGGCGGTGGCGCTTTAAGAAGAGTTTCAGGCCAACGGCCCTTGAGAAACCAACGCTCCGTACCCAAGAAAATATACCACGCCAGTTGTCTTTGATATTGTGGATTGGCCAATAGTTTTTCTTCCTGCGGATTCGAAATGAACCCGACTTCAACATTAATAGCAGGCATGTGCGAGTAACGCAGAACATATTGGTCGATACGTGTCACGGGCCTATGAGTCTGTGTGAAGTACTGTAATTCTTCCTGAACATCGTGCGCTAGATAATAGGAGCCCTTACCACCCCAATAAAACGTCTGCGGTCCTCGCCACCGTGATCCCGCGGAATTGCAATGGATATCAATGAGGACATTAGCGTTAGTGCGATTGATCCACGTTACACGCTCTTGCACCCGATATTTCCGTAACGCCGGAATTTGTCCAGGTCTCTGCCACGTCATCAGCACGTGAGCCCCCGCTTGATCAAACCACTTTCTTAATTCGAGGGCAATCGCCAAGTTGATTTGGTCTTCCCGCGCAACGCGGCCGCGTGCCCCGGGGTCCCATCCCCCATGACCTGGGTCGATCACGATCGTGCGGCCTCGTAAAAAAGCACCTTCTAAGTCCTTAACTCCGGATTTTACGGGCACATTCCCCATTCCCAAAAGCCCCCCCATCACAAACAATAGGCAAGCCCCCTGCAACCATTTGGCCAGTCGACTGTTTAATAACTTTCGCAAGCTTATCTCCTCTTTTTAATTTGTCAAGGACTCTAATGGATCATTTTTCTGTCTCAGGTAGTGTAGACTACTTAGCGAAATAGTATGTTGACCGCCGTTCGAAAATATATACGATGCTCCCATTCAGGTATTTGGGCTATAGTCCTAGTCGGCTATATATGTAGGCGGCTTTTATTGTCTCAGGAGTTTAGTATCCATGATATAAATCCTTATCGTAATGCTCATAGTATTTGACCCTAAACATCGTTATTAAATTTTTCACACCACTGATGATGTACATTTGGTTTACTTGTGGTACATTTATTCCTAGGAGGGATGTATGATGGTAGGAACCAAAATT
>JAKADI010000050.1 GCA_021820675.1 Bacillota bacterium
AAAGAATGCCCTAAGGGTGAGAAGACGCGGAGGACTTAGCCGCAGAAGTACTGACGATTTGCACCGTTAACGAGTGGACCTGGCTGGCGTCCGTCGTTAAGGCCTTCAACTCGGCGTTAAACTTCGCCAGAACGTTGCTTAAGGCCTGAGGTCCGGAATTTTGACCCGTCGTCTGTTGAGCGTGATGCGCCGCCATCTCGTTTTTCACCGTATGGGCCAACACCGTGTTAATCGTTTTTAGCTGATTAATGGCCAAAGACACATTGGCCGATCCCCCGTGGGCTACAATGTTCGCGACAGCCCGAATATACGTTTGAACCGCTGTCACATACTTTTGCCGGGCGGCGGCAATCTGCTGGCGCAAGATCTTTATCCGTTTGACATCGGCCAGCACGGCTGAGGATTGACTGGGCGAGTGCCCGGTGGGGTGAGACGGCCTCTTATTTCCGGTTTGTCCTTGCGCCTGGGCCCTGATCTGGGTTGTAGAGGAACTTGGGGCCGGGTTAGAAGAACTCCGAGCTGGAGGACTTGAAGACGCATGGCCGTGATGGCCCGACACGCTTGGCAAGGTGACAGCGTGAGACGCGGCAGCACTCGGACGCGCTAAAGGCAGAGAATTTCCTGCCTGACCATGCGACGAAGCCACCGCCGGTCTCTGATTAACCGCGGCCGGGCGTCCGTGCCCAGCCGCCATCACAGGGACAGCAGCAACTACGGCAATGCCCAAGGATATGACGGCCGATGCCGCAAGTCGGAATCTCAATTGAATCACCTCATGCTAGGGATTTTGCAATTGTTGCAATAACGTGTTGAGCTGCTGAACTTGCTTTTGCAGCGCATTGGCCGTAGCCTTTGACAACGATTGGTTGACCGGCAAACTTACCCGCACAGCGCCATTTTGGGGCGTGCGACTGGATGCAGGGGAAGGCAAGGCCGAAGACGGTGATGATGGTGAAGTCGCCTTCACGTGTTGATGCCGGGTCGAAGCCATAGGGGTACTAGCTCCACATCCTGTTATCCCCGTACTGAGGATCGCCGCCACTAAAATCGCAAGGCCCAAACGCCCCATAGTCTCAACCTTTCTTTTTGCTCATCCAGCATCCTTCTACCAGGATTCGACACGAGGGAGACATTCCCTTTTTTGACAACTCAAAACTTAAGATCCCATTTGGGAATCTACCGCCGCCGAATCATCCCATACCCTTCCCATTGGAAGAACTGTTCTGATAAGTCTGGCTCAAGATTAATTACCATATGAAATACGAAGATATAGCAGGCCGAATTAGCACTTCTTATTGTCTTCAAACTTCACGCTGACAACCTTGATCATGCGACTCACCTCCTTCGATTATATCTACACAAGTTATATCGTACCAATATATATTTGTCAGCTTTTCCCTGGGCAACGCCCGTAACCCGATCTCCCAGTGCCGTCGGATGACAGGCCCACCAGACGCCGACAACGCCCAAGCATAACAATATCACGGCAGCACCGCCCCAAAACAGCACTGCCACCGGAAAGACGGCCAACGCGACGCCCGCCAGCCCGATCGATACCGGCCCACCCACCGTGGTGACCATCCAGAGCGTCGACATCACCGGACCTAACTGCTGGCCGCTGAACCAGTGTTGAATAATCGACAGCGATTGGACATTGGCCCAGGTGAAACAGGCCATGCTCAGGCCCATCGCCCCAAAGGCCCACCAGACATTCGGCACGATGGCCAGTGTGCCCCAGAGCGCCCCGCCCACGCCCATACTCGCCAGCAGCAACACCAGCGGAATGCGTTGATGGCTATGCAGGAAGAGCACGCCAATCGCCAGGACCGCTCCCAACGCTTCGGCCATTATGAGACGCGCATAGATGGCGCCTGACGCGTGTAACACGGTGCGCACAAACAACGGCAAGCCAACCACAGTGGGACCCATATACCCTAACGTCACCCCGGTCGTCAGGACCGCTAACACCACCCACCGGGCATCTCGCCACGGCAGGCGGACCGGCGCAGTGCCGTGGGCAGCGCTCTCATCGGCTTGATGCCGCCGCACCCGCCACCCGGGCGGCAGCAGGGCAGCGACCGCCATGACAGCGGCCGCCACGACCAGCCACCCCCATTCGGGGACGAACACCCACAGCGCGGTAACGCCCCCCGCGACGACTACTCGGCCCAGCTGATAAGTGCCCTGAAGAATGGTGTTCGCCAAACTCCATTGCCCTTTCGCCACCACTTGGGGCACGGCGGTCCCAATCGCCGGGAAATACAGCCCCTCGGCAAAGGACAGCAGTGCTGCGCCGATGACCACCGTCACTAGCGGAGCCCCATGCCACCCCAGCAAGACCGCTAGGAAGGCGAGCGCCAACGCCGACAGTCCCGCCGACGCGGTCAGCACACGCAGGGCCGACCAGCGCACAGTCAACCGCCCGGTGGCCCACGTGCCGACCGCCCGGGGCAGCGTATAGAGCATCAAGGCTTCACCGTACCAGGCGGGATTCGGCACCATGTGCAAGATGAACCACGGTAGCAAAATCGTCGCGGTCTGGCCCGCGATGACGCGGGCAATCTCACTCGCCCAGACGCGATAGAAGGCCACAGTCATGCGTCGGTGTGACGCGGAGTCCGCGAGGTCCCTATTCATCGGCCACCTCTTGGCGTTCGGTCAACAGCTCCTGCACCCGACGCACCCAGTCACGCTGCAAGGTAAACCATTCGATGCCATAACGAAACAGTTCGTTGTGAAAGACATCGGGTCCGGTGTAGGTCCGGATTTCCGTAAGCGCATCGTCGAGCCAAGCGGCCCGTCTCTCGAGGCTGGCGGCCAGTTCACTGGCATGACCAAAGGGCGCAAACAAAACGCGCAGGAAGAGTTCGTCCGTTTGGGTGGGCGTGGGCAGCGAGGACCCCAGCCACTGCTCCAGCTCGGTCCGGCCTGCGTCGGTAATCTGATACTCCTTGCGGAGCGTCGTGCGCCCTTCATGCTGGACCAAGACCGTAACCAGTCCGCTGTCCCGCAACTGTCGGAGCGCCGGATAAATACTGCCGTAATTCAGTCCCCAGAGAAACCGCATCCCATGTTGCTCGACGGACTGGCGGATTTCATACCCAGACATGGGCTGAATGCTCAAGAGTCCCAAAATTGCGTGGGTTGACGCCATAGTACCTCCTCAAAAACATATAACATAGATTTTATATGATACGATACATATCGTGTCGATAATAGGCAATTGACGACCGATGTGGCATCGTGCTTCGACGAGTTTGCAGCCATGGACCATAATATTCGTGAAATGCCAATTGCCTAATCAGGTCTTCGGCAAAGTTGAATTGTGATAAATCTGGCGAGGGTGCCGTGGTATACCGATGGGGTTGCACTGAAATTCTCCCTCGGGACTGATATGTTTTTGACGTTTTTGCTCGGATTATTTTCCCTCAGCGTTTTTCACGAGGCCACATCCCCCGGAGCTTCGCCGGACCCTTCAGTTTTCATGACAAACGGCACCAACACCGCCAAAATAGCCATGATGGCAATAATGACAACCCCAAGCCCGGGCGCTTTGATCACCAAAGGCCCTAAAACCACCGGAACCACGGCCACACCAATGTTGGAGGCCATACTGAAACCTGCCGTGGCCAGACCGGCGGATCCCGCACTTTGCGCTTGTCGGGCCGCTGCATCCAGGGCTAGTGTATACCAGCCATTTCCGGTAAGCCCAAATCCCAGAAAGGCCAGATCAAGACCGGAAATATTCGGGGGGAAAGTCCCCGTCAGTTCGAGCGCACACCCCAACAAGAAGACAAACGACAAAAGTCCGAGGACACGTTGCAAGCCGATGCTATTCTCCCGCGACTGTCCCATCCAGCCAAAGAATATTGCCCCTAGTGCCGACCCGAGAAACGTCAATGACGACAAATAGCCGCCAATGGCCAAAGCGTTAGGCATATGCAAATTCAGCAACGCCGCGGAACTAATGGCACCGTACATCACACTCAGTGACGCCACCACAAAGCCAACCCACCACCAGGCCGAGATCACCAGGCGAACCGGGCCCATACGGTGCAAAGTCGCTGGCGGCACAGTCCCGACCGCAACCCAAAGCCATACTCCCACAACAACCGCCAGAATCGTACTAACCCACAAATCGGCGTGGAGCGCCATTGACGGCGCAATGACCGAAGCCACAGCCATACCTAAAAACAGGCTGCCAATCACCATCCCCGTTGCCATTTTGGTCCGGACGACACCACATAGCCGCAACACCGATCCAATGGGGGCAATAAGAAAGGGGTAGGCCAAAGCGGCGATAAATTGGCCGACTAAGAACTCTGAATAAGTGCTGGCCACAACGCGAACCAGCAGCCCCAGCACGGTTAAGAAGATGGCCATGTGTAACACAGGATGCGGGCCTTTTTTCGCACTCCAAAAACCCGCGGGCAAGGCCCCGATGATCATCGTGTAACCAAATAACGACACCAACAACAGCGCGGCGCTCAATGGCACGCGGTATTGAACCATAATAGCCGGAACCAAGGGGGCTAAGATAAACCACCCGAATCCCACCACAAAAGCCAATGCGGCATAAGGCGCTAATAGTCCGGCTTGACGGGAAGACACCACATCACCTCAAATTATTTCCACTTGCCTGGTTAAGCATAGCATCATCTTGACAGATGGCAAGTTTGCAAGAAATCTAGGCCTTTGAGAACCCTGGGCGATTTCTTCCCGGGTCCTGACACCAAATAAGTTTTGATGAGAATGAAGATGACCACCTTATCTGATGCCATCGAGTAAAAATCATTTCCCTACATTATATATCCCTTTATTCTCACCAGAATACGAGTCAGTCATGCTATAGCCATCCTAAGCCAATCGGCCAATTCTTGGATGAGATGCCATCTCCCCGAGGAAACTAGCGTTCTCACGAGGTAATCTTCCCTCATCAAGTCTTATCACGCTTGGGTAATTGGCCTGATGTCGGTAAAATGGCGTCGAGTTCCAAGCCGTAGGCTGTCTGTAGATGGTATGGGCGTGGAATGCAGGAATCCGCCCAAGTTGTTTGAGGAGGTGATGACCTGGCTATTAGCACTTCTCCTTCAGTAAGACTGCGCATGCCGGTCGAAGAAGATGCTGCAAAAATGTGGGAACTCGTAAAAATTGACCCTCACTTAGATTTAAATTCGTTGTATTACTATCTCATGGTCACCACGCATCTGCGTGAGACCTGCGTCGTCGCAGAAAATGGACACCAATTCTTAGGATTCGCGAGCGGCATGATACTCCCCCGGGAACCCAACACCTTATTCGTCTGGCAAATCGCCACCACGCCCAGCTACCGCGGCCGTGGGCTCGGCACCACATTGCTTGAAG
This sequence comes from Bacillota bacterium, assembly GCA_021820675.1. Lineage (GTDB taxonomy): Bacteria > Bacillota > Sulfobacillia > Sulfobacillales > Sulfobacillaceae > Sulfobacillus. The sequence continues at coordinate 5,365 of JAKADI010000050.1, forward strand.
AACTTCTTGAACGGCCCTATCGCGCGCCGGTTCGTTATCTAAGTGCCACCATTACCCCCGACAATGATGCGTCCTGGCATCTTTTTCATAAGATCGCCAAGCGCCATAAGACTCGGCTTGCCACTCTGGGCCAGTTAAAACGGCAATGGTTTGCACCAGAAAATCACGATGAAGAACAAATTATTAAAATCGGCCCATTCCCCATCCAGCCGTGATACTCACGAATTGTCCGATATCTACAATATTCCAAGGAGGAGATGCGCCAATGCCCGTACAGAGTCCACTTAAGCAGCGTGATATTTTCGAATCGTGGGAGTCCTCAGTCCGGAGTTATTGCCGGAGTTTTCCCGCTGTATTTGCCAAGGCGCAAGGATGTCGGCTTTGGGATATCCAAGGCAACGAATACATTGACTTTTTCTCGGGAGCCGGCGCTTTAAATTATGGACATAATCATCCTCGCCTAAAACAGGCGTTAATCGATTACATTGAACGAGACGGCATTACTCATAGTCTCGATATGTACACCGAAGCCAAAGCCCAGTTCCTCGAACAATTTTCCCAGGTCATTCTCACACCCCGCCACCTCCCCTACCGGGTCATGTTTCCCGGACCGACGGGGACCAACGCCGTTGAAAGCGCGTTGAAATTAGCCCGAAAGGTGACCCAGCGCGAAAGTGTGATCAGTTTTACCAATGCCTTTCACGGCATGACCTTAGGCTCTTTAGCCATTACCGGCAATCAATTTAAGCGCCACGGCGCAGGCGTCCCGCTCCCCTTTAGCGTCCATATGCCCTATGATGGCTATTTTGGGGACGCCATGGATACCACCGAGTACCTGAACCGGTTCTTGGATGACTTGGGCAGCGGGGTATCCATGCCTGCCGCCGTCATCGTCGAAACGGTTCAAGGCGAAGGCGGAGTCAATGTGGCACGGTCCACCTGGCTGAAACATGTCGCCCAGCTATGCCGCGAACGCGGCATCGTCTTCATCATCGACGATGTGCAAGTGGGATGTGGACGAACCGGGCCATTTTTCAGTTTTGAAGACAGCGGAATTTTTCCTGACATGGTGTGCTTATCGAAATCCATCAGTGGCTACGGACTCCCTATGGCCTTGACCTTGATCAAATCTGAATTGGACCAATGGGAGCCAGGTGAACACAATGGGACTTTTCGGGGCAATAACTTAGCCTTTGTTACGGCCACGGAATCCTTAAACTTCTGGCATGACGAGTCGCTGACGAAAGCCATCCTCCAAAAAGGCCGTATGGTGGAACAGGCCTTGCGCGAAATATCCACACGTTACCCCCAGTTATCCCCTGTTGTCCGCGGACGTGGACTGATATGGGGCCTCAGCGTCGATACTCCCTCAGATGCCGCCACCCGCATCAGCCGGGCCGCGTTTGAGCGCGGACTGATTGTGGAAACCTCGGGGGCTGAGAGCAACGTGGTCAAACTGTTGCCGCCTTTGACCATTCCCGATGAGGCTCTAAGTCAGGGTCTCACTCTCTTATCGGATGCCGTCAGACAAGTCGCTGCTTCCGAGGCGTAGACGATCTCGGGAAAGGCTGGGCGACTTTGGGGACAAGCCAACCCATGAGACGCCACAACCCTGTGATGTCTCATGGCCGGGTTGGCCCATTTCACGCATATTGTTCATCACTTTCGACGGAGGCGATAATTCACACGATGATTGTCAAATCACTGGATATGATCGTAGGGAGCCCGGACGATGTCAAAGCCGAAACATGGACCAGTCGCCGCTTGCTCTTAGCCAAAGACCGGGTCGGGTTTTCTATGCATGACACAATTATGTATCAAGGCACCGAGACCTTCATGTGGTACAAACACCATATCGAAGCGGTCTATTGTATCGAAGGCGAAGGGGAACTCGAAGAACTCGAGAGCGGAACTCGCTACCTCATTCGCGCGGGAACCCTCTATACCCTCAACGGTCACGAGAAACACATTATGCGACCAAAAACGGATATGCGCATGATCTGCGTGTTTAATCCCCCGGTTACCGGCCAAGAAACCCACGATGAAAATGGGGTCTACCCCTTGCTCACCGAACCTAACTCATAAGGAGGCGAAGAGTATGCTTATTGATACAGATCCCTATGTCTCGCGGGGGGAAAGGGTTCATGTCACGGAGCGCCAGGACCCGGTCATCTATCCGACCGATCACGGCACCTTTCTGAATCGTGAGCAAATCGCGTTCTATGACCATCACGGGTTTCTCTTTATCCCCCAGTTTTTCTCCGAGCAAGAAACGCGGCAATTGCTAGCGGAACAACAACGGCTTTGGGAGACCAGCCAAAGCCTGGACGATCCGAAAATTATCCGTGAGCCCGGGGATGAAACCATTCGGTCGATTTTCGCCGTCCACGATCACGACCCGTTTTTTGCCGAATTGGCTCACGATCCACGGCTTGAAGCGATGGCCCGGCAAATATTGGGCAGTGATACGTATATTCACCAATCCCGGATCAATTTCAAGGCGGGATTCTCCGGGAAAGACTTTTACTGGCATTCCGATTTCGAAACCTGGCACGTCGAAGACGGCATGCCGCGCATGCGGGCGTTGAGCATGTCTATTGCCTTGACGGAGAATTATGCTTTTAACGGTCCCGTTATGGTGATGCCCGGATCCCACCGGTACTTTGTCTCCTGTGTGGGACAAACACCAAAAAACCACTACCAGACCTCGTTGCGCCAACAGCGCTATGGCATACCCGACCACGAGAGCTTGAGGTGGCTGGCTGAGCAAGGAAAAGGTATCGAAATGCCGACGGGACCCCAGGGCTCGTTGCTCCTTTTCGACTGCAATATCATGCATGGGTCTAACAGCAATATCTCACCCTATCCACGCAGCAACATTTTTTTGGTGTTCAATAGCGTACACAACCGTCTGGCCGCTCCTTTCGGCGGAACCGAACCACGTCCACCCTATATCGCCACCAGGTGATAGCTTTTACGTCACGCCCTGGAGG
>JAKADI010000051.1 GCA_021820675.1 Bacillota bacterium
CAAATTTTGGGAGGGGTCGGTTCCCAATTTTGAGACTAACGATTGAGCAGCTGGCCAAAACAGTCCGCGGGCCATGCCAATCGCCAGTTGTGCCAACACTAGTCCGACAAATTGCCCTGTAATGCCAGCGGCAAGAAGCCCTGCCGTTGCTCCTAATGCAAAGGTCACGATCAGGAGGCGACGTTCGCCCAGATACACGGTTAAGGGACCGCTCATAACCCTGGACGGCAACTGAACGACGCCTGGCATCGCGGCCAATATCCCGATCATCCATGGCGCGTATCGCAAATGAATGGCGTCCAGTGGAACAAGAAGGGCTAACATTAAAAAAGACACATTAAAAAGAAGGCCAGCCCCATTCACCTCCCATAATTTAGCACGCAAACAGACTCCCTCCTCTTTCGCCATCGTAACACGTCAAAACGCATCAAGGCGGCGACCGATCAACAAGATGATCAAATTTGCGGACGTTGTTCCCTAACGGGCAAAGACGCTCACTAACCTGAGGAGGATGTATGGCCAACAATTGCTAACAGGGCTCCTGGGCAATCCGTGTTAAGTCTTGTCAGTATCATACGCAATGACGGTGCAAGGATTGTGGTACTCGCAACGGGATTTTTCAGCGCTCATAATACCGGCGATACCGAGAATCACTCGATGATCTTCCGCGTCCACAATGACCGGCCATGACTGGCGCCATTTCCGGGGTATTTTGTAATCGGTAAAGATGTCACCCACCTTTTTATGATGCCCTTTCATTCCCAGCGGCTCAATGCGATCTCCGTGCCTCCATGGACGCACGGCGAGACGAGGCCAGCGTTTTCGATTGATGTGCACCATTCCTGGCTGAGGGGTCACAAACACTGAGGAATACACATGGAGGCGACTTCCCGGTTCCAACTCCAGGGTGCCTTCCTCCGGTAAGAGCTTGACGTGCCAAATAACACAGGCACCAGTTGGCAAAACCCGGCGGTCTATCATCCACCGGCCCTCGGCATCTCGTTTTACCCGCGTTCCTTCCGGCCAGTTCGCCTGTCCCCGTATGGCTTTCTCAATGTGAATCCGATTCAAGTGTAAGCCCCAACCTCTTGCCACTGTGTCCAGAATATCGGCTTGCACCACTTTATTTAACACTCCAAACTCCTGGGGCAAACACACCGAATTCCCTGCGGTATCCTGAGACATTGAAGTCAAAAAGGCTACTGCCTGCTCATGAACCAGTTGATAAGTCTCTTGAGCCCGTCTGGCCAGTTGCGCCAACGCTTCCTCGATTTCAGGATTAAACCGGCTTTGCAAAAGTGGGAGGAGTTCCAACCGAATGCGGTTGCGGAGAAAAGCAGGGTCTTGATTGGTGGCATCTTCCCGCCACGACAACTGGTTATCGCGTAGATATGCTCTTAAGGCATCCGGCCCAATGGAAAGCAAGGGGCGAATAATCGTGCCGTTACTCGCTGGCATACCTTGCAACCCATGCACGCCCGTCCCCGTAATAATCCGCATCAATACGGTCTCGGCCTGGTCGCGACGATGATGACCGACGGCAATACGGCTGGAAAGGCCATGGTGCCGGCGGGACCGTTCCAAAACCTCATAACGTTGGCGGCGCGCAGCCATTTCGATTGACTCGCCCTTGACAGGTGCAATGTGAATCCGTTCAACGATCACGGCCAACTGGAATCGATCCCGTAAAGTCTGACTTACAAAGTGCGCATCCTCGGCTGAGTCGTCTCTGAGTCCGTGATCGACATGGATGGGGATCAACTCAAGGGGCCAACGGTCGCGGATATTCACAAGCAATGTCATCAACGCCATGGAATCGGCCCCCCCACTGACGCCAACGACCAGAGGCGTTTGAGGAGGGCATAGTTGTTGAATTTGACTCAAAAACAGAGCTTCGAGCTCTGATGTCTCCACCACAGTCCCCGTCTTCCTTTTTTAGCCAACCAAACTTTTCTCTCTCCCCCCAGTTTAATCCTTGCGCTTCGTTTCCGCCAAATGCTGTCACACCCTTAACGGACGCCACGAAGCGGCCGGGGAGTCAGGCGGTGCCATTCCCGGATAGGCGGTGTGGGGTCGGTCATGGTTGCCACTTTCGGTTTTTGCCCATGCGCCAGGACCTGAATCACCATCACGGCCGCATCATCGCGTCCATCTTGGTCATGCCCGAGCATATAACTCAATATTGTTTCCGCCATCACTTGAGGCGCAGCCATCGGCATTTCTTCCAATAAATGGCGCAATTTCTCTTCCGACGCCGAGTCTTGCATTTCTAACGCTCCATCGGTAACCATCACGAGAAGATCTCCGGGGTCCAAAGTGTGATAAATGGGTTCGACATGGACGTCTTGTATGATTCCTACCGGCAGGCTATGGGAATGGATCGTTTCCACCCGATCTTTCCGGCAAAAAAAGGTGGGGGCAGCAGCCACCTTAATTAATTCTCCTCCCCGGCCAATGCGGTCCATCAAGAATAGGTCCAGAGTCGCAAAATGATCCTCAACCGAACGCAGCAGCAATGTTGTATTCACTGCCCGCACGGCTAGCCGAGGAGAGAATCCGGCCTGCAATAATTGTTCCAGCAAGGACATTGCCGTACCGCTTTCCCAGGCGGCTCGCGGCCCCACCCCCATCCCGTCGGATAATCCAAAAATGACATGATGTTTGGGCAAATCACGGACCAAGTCACTGTCGCCACTAACCAAGCCACCTCGGCGGGGCCTTTTCGCCAAGCCCACGGCATAATCCAAAGTGGGCGCCAATTTCTTAACGCCGTCACGGGAGTAAGATTCGTTAAAATCACGTGCCATCTCCTTAATCAAATCAGCCAACCCAGCCAACTGATGCTCGGCCAACGCGCGCGATTCCTTGACCCGTAAACGAAAGGCGGCGCGGTCGCGTTCTTTATGTAAGTGAATATTGGCGGATTGCACAAGTACCTCCGGTCGAATACAACGTCTTTGCAGTTCGCCCAAGTCTTGCACCGTAACCAGATCTTCGGTTTTGGCCGAGACGAGGTTTAAAAGCCCACGATAAGAGCGGTAAAACTCGTCTTCCCAGCACGACCGATAAAGTGAGCATTTGCGGCAGACACTTGAGACGACTGCCTCCACCAGATTGGTTTGAGTTTCCGGCTCTTCGTCCTCAATACGAAACGCATAAGACATTTCATGCATCACATCGGCCATTTTATTCAGCCGCGACGGCAAGGTATCCGGTGTGTCACCCTGGACCAGCAGTTGCGCCCATACGCGTCCTAGATCGACCCAGGCACTGGGCAATAACTGAATGAAGGCGGACGTGACCGCCAATGAAATCCATAACACATTCAATTCACTGGGCAAATGAATTAATACCGCATAGAGGACAATGCCCACCATCAGACCCACCGAAGCCAGACGCCAATATCTGACCGCCAGGATCCCAGCAAGAAAACCGCCCGTCACCAGTATCCCGATTTCATTGCTCGGTCCGGTACCACGAACGGCTAAAGTAAACCCCAAAGTCGCCCCCGCCACTGCCCCGCCACCCGGTCCATTTAAGATGGCCGCCGCCAAGATCAAACACCCGCCAACCAGTAAACTCGGAGCAAACAACCCGAATTTCCATCCTTCTAGTCCCGCAATGACCGATCCCACCCAGGCTAGACCCATAACCAATGTGGTTTGGTCGCCCTGGCCCGTATCAATCACCTGGATTTGCCGACTAGCTGCCCAATACAATAATAGCGCCCCAACGCAAATAACCCCTGTTATGAGGCTGTCAAAGATATTGAGAGGATACCCTAAAAGAAACAAGATAGCGGTCCCGCCAATCAGCAGTGGCCACTGCAGCCAATGCCAATGCCGCCTGCGCCAGGGAATAGGGACGCTAAATGCCAGAGTCAAGATAAGCAACGCCGATGAATCCTTAATACCTAATGCAGTCCCCGCGATACCCCCAATTAACATAGGGCCGAAGAACCGGCGCCAGCGGGGCCATACCAATAACAAGGCAATCCAGAGAAATGGCGCGGGACGGTGATAAATCATGGCTTGTCCAAGAATCCATCCCAAAAGCGCCATCGCAAATTGAGCTCCTCGCAACGTCAACTTTTCACCATGACGCTCCCGTACCCGAGGTTCTTGATCCGGACTCACGTGCATATCCATCAACAGAAGATTTCCTGCCACGATATACCCCTCCTTAAACGTGTCAAGAGGAACCTTAGCAAAAACCTGATGACATTTTGTGGTATTTATTGGCATGACCCCCCAGAACTTCTCGACACGATTGCAGGCCATGCCCAAAATTAGGACATGGCCTGCAATTTAACTTCGCTTTAAAGTCGGTTAGTGCAAATACAACACGGGAAAACCTGAAGATTCCCGTATCATGAATCTCCCGACTTATCGCGATTTGGAGTTGGGTATCGGCGAATAATCGGTGATGATGCGCCTGCTACCCACGGGTGGCGTCTATAACGACGGATCTTCAATTTCCAATTGAGCCATTAAAGTTTTTAAATAGGCTATAACATCGTCGCGCAAATCGTCCCGGTCTAATGCAGACTCCACGGTGGCCTTAATAAATCCCAGCTTTTCACCAACATCAAAGCGTTTACCGCGGTAGGGCACGGCCAGTAATTGTCCTTGTCTCGCTAATACATCCAAAGCATCGGTTAATTGAATCTCTCCACCCGCCCCCGGCTGAATATCCTCCAACACGGCAAACACCGCCGGATCGAGAATGTAACGGCCCATAATCGCTAAGGGATTTTCCGGAGCGCGGGCGAACACCGGCTTTTCCACCAAGTGGGAGACGCGGAAGGTGCCCTGAGATGTCCACTTCCCATACACAATTCCATAACGATTCGCTTCTTCGCGGCTCACAGGCTGGACCGCAACAATGGAAAGACCGGGACGCCACTGGTCAATAAGTTGCTGCAAAACCGGCGGATGGGCTTGCATAACGTCATCGCCTAATAGCACCGCAAAAGGTTCCTGGCCCACGTGGCGCCTGGCCGACAACACCGCGTGCCCGAGACCTAGCGGTTCCTTTTGTCGAATAAAGTGTAGGTTGGCCAAACGAGACACCGACATGACCACTTCCAGCAAATCCGTTTTTCCCCGCTGACGAAGAAACTCTTCCAGTTCCGGCGCCCGATCAAAGTGATCCTCAATACTTCCTTTATCACGCCCAATGATCACTAATAGATCGTCTATTCCCGACGCCACAGCCTCCTCGACAATATATTGAATTGTCGGCTTATCGATTAACGAAATCATTTCCTTCGGTTGCGCTTTCGTTGCCGGTAAAAACCTGGTCCCGAGCCCTGCCGCCGGTATCACCGCTTTGGTAACTGATCCCATCCTCATATTCCTGCCTTTCCTACTTCATGATGCACGCTGCCATTAGATTTCGCACGGTGGATGTCTTGTGCATCGCGCCTCTTACAACAAGTGTTCGTGTTGACCTTCTTTAAGCGCTTGAACCACTTGCCGCACGTCTTGACTCCGATCGGGAGATAAAATCAGGACGGCATCTTTCGTCGCCACCACGAATAGGTCCTTCACTCCGATAAACGAGACCACAGGGCCCTCACTAATGGCCGTGACATTTTGGCTGTCGACAAATATGGCGTGACCTCGGGCGGCATTTTGCTCATCATTGCGTGGAAGATGCCGTGCCAACGCCGCAAAGGTTCCCACATCGTCCCAACCAATATCTGCAGGCAATACATAAACATCATTCACGTGTTCCATAATTCCGTGATCAACCGATACTTGCGGAAGTTCCGGAAAAATTATACCCACCCGATCCGGATTGTGGATTAAGGCCGAAATTCCGTCAAATAAGGCGGGAATCCACTGGTGGACAGCGTCTAAATATTCACCGGCTTTAAACGCGAACATACCCGAATTCCAAAAGAAGCGTCCAGACTCGACCATCAGCTGCGCTTCTTCGACTGGGGGCTTTTCCACAAAACGTTTAACACGTAAAATGCCATGCTCCACTTCCGCACCATGTTCAATGTAGCCATAACCGGTTTCACCATGCGTGGGAATAATGCCAAATGTGTAGAATCCGCCTTGTGCCTCCGCAGCGCCTAGCGCTGCGTCTGCTAATTTTTGAAAGCGTTTTTGATATTTAATGAGATGATCCGAAGGCAAAATCAATATGACAGCATCCCGATCTTGTTCATAGATCGACGCCGCAGCCCAGGCAATGGAGGGAGCAGTATTTCGCCCCACGGGTTCACCTAAAATATGCGAGGGCGGGACATCAGGCAGATTCGTCGCAACCTTGTCCACATAGTCCTGACCGGTCACAACCCAAGTGTTTTCAGGGCCGATAAGCGGACGGACACGATCCCGTGTTGTCCGAATCATGCTGTGATTGCCCATCAGTGTGAGGAATTGCTTCGGGTGCATCATGCGGGATAACGGCCAAAACCTTTCTCCCCGCCCTCCTGCTAAAATGACTAACCATCGTGCCATCGTTTTTGTGACTCCTTAAATGTTGCAGGCGCGACATGCCGCCTATTGATATAAGACAAGATTATTTGGCGTGCCCAATGCTATAAGTAAATGTATCACATTTTGTTAAAGGGTTCCGATAGAATAGGCCAAGCCTGTGGAAAGGTCAAAGCCCTAGATGCCCAGCACGGTGTCCGAACAGTCATGTCCCCATAAACCCCTTAGAGTCACGACTCGAGGCGGCAGCTTACCCACCCACTCTATAACGCCACAGCCGATATTTCGTCAACCAGAATCGCATACCTGTTGTACAGAGTATAATAGACTGAAAAACTTTTATAGAGGCGAAGCCAATGTACGTCAGTAGCTATGACCGTTCACTTGAACAAATTATCCAGCGGGTGAATCACCTCGCTGATGACGTCTACCGCATGTTAGCCCAAAGCCTAGAGTCCCTTTATCATCAGAACAAACCGATGGCTCGAACTGTCCTGGATCACGACGATTATGTCGATGATGAAACCAATGCCATCGAAGAAGATTCACTCCTGCTCATTTCGTTACAGCAACCGCGGCAAAAAGACTTGCGGATTCTCGCAGCCGCATTGCGCAACGTACGCGATTTAGAGCGCATTGCGGACTACGCTTGCGACATTGCCGAAGTTACGGAAATCCTGGCCCATAACCCCTACTTTAAACCCCTCATCGATATCCCTCTTTTAGGAGCGATAACCTTGGACATGCTAAAATTGGCCGCTCAGGCCGTCAACACGCATGACACGGAGTTGGCGCGGGATGTCTATCATCAAGATGATACGGTCGACAATCTCTATATCCGATTACATGGCGAATTGATGGAGGCCATGCGCCAGCAGGCCACGATCGTTGAACAAGCGAGCTATCTGTCTTTGGTGGCTCGATACCTCGAGCGCATCGCCGATCATGCCGTGAATATTGCCGAAATGACGGTATTTGTAGAAAATGGGAACCGCCGTCCGTTTCGTCGTTCCCCGCTTCCGTCGGGACATTCTACCGAAGATCAGTAAATCAAGGAGCAGAACCATGACCCAAAGCTGGCTGGCATTAGTCGGAGGAATGGCCCTTTTTACATTTGGGCTCTCTCAAACCAGTGACAGTCTCCGTCGTCTTACCGCAACCTGGCTCAAGTCGCTGTTACTGGTCATGACCAAGAACCCTCTCGGTTCATTGGTTCTTGGCGTCACCACCACCTTGCTCGCCGGATCGTCGAGCGCTATTACCGTTTTGGTGGTCAGTTTTGTCAGCGCGGGCCTTTTAGAATTGAGACAAGCCCTGGAAGTCATCCTCGGTGCCGCCATTGGCACGACCTTGACGGTGCAATTAATTTCCTTTGATTTTATTCGTTATGCCCCTATTTTGGTGTTTGTCGGGGTCGTCATCATGATTATTCAGCACGGGAAGGAGCATGCGTCGCTGGGGTCTTTGACGTTGGGTTTTGGTCTGATCTTTTATGGCATGATGGTGATGATCGGGGCCGTTCATCAATTAGCGACCCAACCCGGGGTACGTGGAGCCTTGGCGTTTTTGAACCAGAACAGTATTGTTACGTACATCATCATTCTCATTTTCACCGCCCTTATTCAAAATTCTGCCACGATCATTGCCTTAGCCATCACCTTTCGTCTCCATGGCCTTATTAGTCTGCCGACGGGCCTGGTTGTGGTCTTCGCGGCCAATGTCGGCTCCACCGCAGCCGCCATGTATAGCGCTTGGCTAGGGGGTTCTCGTAGCGCCAAACGTACCGCCACGGCCTACTTCTTAATGAAATTTTCTCTGTCGTTGCTCGCTTTGCTCGCCTTAGCGGGATTCGAACGGATC
>JAKADI010000052.1 GCA_021820675.1 Bacillota bacterium
TGATTCCAATGAGATCGTTTGTTTTTGCGCCGTATGCGAACATGCTATAATACGGATACCAGTCTAATCCAAGATTGGCACAAAGCCGTAAAGGGGCGTTACGCGATGGATGTTCTCGTTCGCGGAAAAAACGTAGAGATTACGGATGCCTTGAAGGATTATGTTACGAAAAAGATGGCTAAGATGGCCAAATTGGTGAACCACCACGCGGTGACAGCACATGTCGTTTTAAGTGTGGAAAAGGGGCGGCAAATTGTTGAAGTGACCGTTCCCTTGGAAGGGTATTTACTCCGAGCCGAAGAGGATAATGCTGACATGTATGCCTCAATTGACTTGGTGGTTGACAAACTGGATCGCCAATACCGTAAATATAAGACCAGGGAACGTAAGAAACTGGTGCACGAGACTAACGTGCACAAGAGTACAGAACCCACGGAGTTGCCGAACGTCGTCAGACGAAAAACGTTTCCGGTGAAACCCATGACCCTTGATGAAGCTCTCATGCAGATGGACCTTTTGGGACACGATTTCTTCGCCTTTACAAACGCTGAGACAGATAGTATAAACGTGTTGTATCGTCGTCATGACGGAGACTACGGATTATTAGAACCGCTATAAGAATGTGGATTAAGATTGAGCTAGGGACTTGGTTAACGAGTCCCTAATTTTTATTGGCAAATAGTACAAAAATGTTCCTTAAAAAAAGAGGGAAATTGCCAGTTGGTGTCGTATTCTAAGGGTGTAGCCCAAGGAGGAGTCGGGAGTCATGACGGAGGAATTTAAAAATTATCAGCAAGTCATACTCCGCATTCCCTATATCAAGAGCGTTAGTGTCTTTCAGGATATCGATTATGTTACCCGTGTCCAAATCCTGAGCGATGGTTCGCAGGCCCCGCGTCATATTATTCGAGAAGTGATTTCGCTCTTACGCAGTTACGGATTCGATAATATTTCATCAGAAGCGATTACGGTTGTTCAAATACAATCCGAAGATGAGCTGCAACGTAGTGCATCACGGCTTCAAATTGCTGGATTCTCCGTAGCCCATACGGCTTCTGGTGTCGACGCCACGTGCCGCTTGAGTCGGGGGGAACGCATTTTTGAAGGGCATGGCCAGGGTGCCACGATTCCCGTGGCGATTGCGATAGCCACAGTGGGAGCGGTGAACCAAGCCTTAGCGCAATTGGAACAACTTGTTTTTCACGGTATGGAAATGACGCGGGTGGGGGGAATTGAGGTGGTGGTTATAACCATAGCGGACCCGGGTGAGGAAATCTTGGCCGGATGCGGAGTGCTCCGTGACACCATGGAAGATACGGTGATTCGGGCGACGCTCGATGCCGTTAATAGGCGAATAACCCTCTATTCAGGGCAAAAAGTTTAGAAAGTTTCGACCAACACAGACCAAGCGAATAGCAAACATGGTTACCCTGAGCGAGGGTACATGCAGGCGAATACGATAGGAGTATATGCCAATAATGAAGGGTCTGGTCCGTAACTTAGTATCCGGTTTAGTGGATGTTATTGTGGTAGGTTCGGGTCTTTGGTTTGAATGAACCTTGGTCGAATAATTTTATGTGGACAAAGGGTGGTAATAATGGCCTATCCAACCAAACTTCGGTATTTCATGGTAATGGTGATTCTTACTTCCTTGCTATTATATTGCGATAATCTTGTTTTTTTTACTAATCTGAAGACTGCGGACGCTTGGTTTGCGATGGCTGTTATAGTCTCTTCCATTTTTACCATTAGATTTCCTCACGGGAACGGAGGTATATCTGTTCAACTGCCTGTGATATTTGCAGCAAGTATTATTCTTGGCCCCGTTTCAGGGATGTGGCTGGGTGGGTTCGCGAGCGCCGTTGCTCCTGAGTATGCGGGTCGGGTGAAGTGGCTCGCTGTCGCATTCAATCGTGCCCAGTTTGCCATTTCTGGATGGGCTTCAGGAGAGGTATTTGATGCGCTAGGGGGATCGTGGAATCATCTTGGATTTGGGCAGATCAGCATGCCGCTAATATTGGCGGCACTAACTGCATTTATTCTCAATTGGACTTTGGTAACCACGGCAATTTCATTGCGAACTCATCGCAGCGTGGTCGAAACGACGCGGGTGCATCTAAAGTGGTTGGCTGGACCTTTTGTCATGATGTTGCCGTTGGGTTACGCGATGGCAGCGATCTATAAAGACTTGGGTCCATACGGCGAGTTGGCATTCATCGTTCCTCTCGCCTGCATCCGCTACATTTTAGCGTTATTGCGTGGTGCGCAGTTGGCTTATTACCGAAGTATCGATATGTTGTTAACAGCTATTAATTACCGAGATGCCTATACCTATGGTCACTCCGTTCGCGTTGGACATTACGCAGCGAAGCTGGCAGAGCAATGTGATTTGCCGCAGGATCGTGTAGATCTCGTGCGGGAGGCTGGACTGTTGCATGATATCGGCAAGCTGGGAACGCCGGACGCGATTTTACAGAAGACCGGTCGTTTGAACCGGGAAGAATTCGTGACGATGAAAGATCATCCGATACTCGGCAGTAATCTGCTGGAACAAGTCCATTTGGCCGGATGCGCAAGGAATTTTGTCCGTCAGCATCATGAGCGTTGGGATGGGGGCGGCTATCCGGACAATCTGGAAGGGTCCGAAATTGCTCTGGAAACGCGTATCGTTTCGGTTGTTGATGCTTATGACGCCATGACGACGGATCGGCCATATCGTCGCGGCATGCCCCATGCGATGGCTATGGCTGAAATTGAACGGGGTGCGGGAACCCAATTTGATCCTGACGTTGTCGCAAAATTTGTGGATATGTGCGGGGAGAGGAATCTGGCGGCAGAGGAAGCCGTCTTGGAAAATTGGAATCATGTAGGGCTCAAAAGAGGCGAAGATGCGGGGCGCGGCCGGTCGAGTTGATGGTGTTATTGCTTCATGATAAAATTCATAATTAGGGATGGACGTGGGAACCGTTACCGGTTCCTTTTACGTTAAATGGAGGCTATTATTCGATGATAAAAATGTTGTCCAACCTCGTTAATCGGTTCAGTGAACGGGAAGTGCGTCGATATCGAGGCGTGGTCGCAAAAGTTAACGCTTTGGAGCCTCAGATTCAAACGTTGTCGGACGACGAGCTGCGTCAAAAGACAGACGAATTTAGACAGCGCATTGCCAACGGTGAAACCGTGGATAAGCTACTGCCGGAAGCCTTTGCTGTCGTGCGTGAAGGCTCTCGACGCGTTTTGGCCATGCGGCATTTTGATGTGCAACTGGTGGGCGGAATGGTGTTGCATGACGGACGCATTTCTGAGATGCGTACGGGCGAAGGAAAAACATTGGTCGCGACTTTACCGGCTTATCTGAACGCCTTGACCGGAAAAGGTGTTCACGTGGTCACCGTCAACGACTACCTGGCTCGACGTGATGCTCAGTGGATGGGACAACTTTATCAATTTCTGGGATTAAGCGTTGGACTGATCCAACATGACATGGAGCCAGATGATCGCCGGAGGGCTTATGCGGCTGACCTTACCTACGGAACCAATAATGAATTTGGCTTTGATTACTTACGGGACAATATGGTCATGTCGACCGAGGAGATGGTGCAGCGGGAGTTGCATTATGCTATCGTCGACGAGGTGGACAGCATATTAATTGACGAAGCGAGGACGCCTCTAATCATTTCGGGCCAAGCGGACAAATCCCCGGATCTCTACTATCAATTTGCGCGTATTGCTTCCAATTTAAAAGAAACTGCCGATTATACCATCGATGAGAAACTTAAAACGGTAGCTCCAACCGAGGCGGGGGTGGCGAAGGTAGAGCGGATGTTGGGAGTCGGCAACCTGTATGACGATGTCAATATCGATTTGTCCCATTATCTCAACCAGGCTCTCCGCGCCAAGGCTTTGATGAAACGGGACCGGGATTATGTTGTCAAAGACGGTGAAGTAATCATTGTTGACGAGTTTACGGGTCGGTTAATGTTTGGCCGACGATATTCGGACGGGTTGCATCAGGCCATTGAGGCCAAAGAAGGTGTCAAAATTCAAGATGAAACCCAGACGCTGGCTACCATCACGTTTCAAAACTACTTCCGGATGTATCATAAATTAGCCGGAATGACTGGGACGGCAATTACCGAAGAAGAAGAATTCCGGAAAATTTATGGGCTTGACGTTATCGTGGTTCCCACGCATAGACCTATGATTCGCAAGGATTATCCCGATGTGGTCTATAAGACTGAAGGTGCCAAATTCCGGGCGGTAGTCCGAGAGATTGAGGAACTATATCGTGAAAAACGGCCCGTTTTGGTCGGTACGGTTTCGATTGAGAAATCTGAGCGATTGAGTGCGATGTTGAAAGAAAAGGGGATCCCTCACACAGTGCTCAACGCTAAGTATCACGAGCAAGAAGCAGAAATTATCGCCCGCGCTGGTCAGGCACAATCGGTAACCATCGCCACCAATATGGCCGGACGCGGAACCGATATTGTGTTAGGAGAAGGCGTTGCCGAGATGGGGGGACTTCATATTGTCGGGACTGAACGTCACGAAAGTCGGCGCATAGACAACCAGTTGCGAGGACGTTCTGGACGGCAAGGGGATCCCGGCTCATCCCGGTTCTATTTATCGCTTGAGGACGATTTCTTGCGTTTATTCGCGGCTCAGACTTTGTCCAATTTAATGGATCGGCTAGGGGTTGAAGAAGACGAACCGATTGAAAGCCCTATGTTATCGCGTGCCATTGAATCAGCTCAAAAGAAGGTGGAAGCCCGTAACTTCGACATGAGAAAACAAGTGTTGCAATATGACGATGTGATGAATTTGCAACGGGAAGTGGTTTACAAACAACGACGTGATATTTTAACCAAGGAAAATCTTAAAGAAGATATCTTGCACATGCTGTCTGAGCTCATTGATGATGCGCTAATGTTGCATTGTCCTGCCAATTTACACCCCGAGGAATGGGAAATGAAGCCCTTGATCGACAGCGTGGAGGAAGTCTTTTTACCGTCTGGCACGCTGAGGGCTGAAGATTTGGAAGGGATGGGCAGGGAAGAGCTTCATGACGTCATTTTAGAAGCCGGAACAAATGCCTATGAGCAGAAGGAAGAAGAGTTTGGTGCCGAGGCCATACGAGAATTGGAGCGGATGGTATTATTGCGTGTTGTGGATTCCAAATGGATGGAACATTTAGATGCTATGGACAATCTGCGGGAGGGAGTGGCATTACGGGCGTACGGGCAACAGGATCCGCTTGTGGAATATAAAAAAGAAGCCTATGAGATGTATCAGGAAATGTTGGGGGCCATTCGCGAAGAAGTCATTCGGATGATGTTCCATTTGCAAATAGCCCCCGAGCAAGTTATACCGGCAATGGAACCAGTTGCTACCATTACCGAAGAGAATTCCTCTCACCGACCCTTCCAAGTTATTCAAGGAGGGCAAGGGCATTCGACCAAGACGGATGGACATCAATTAGGCCGGAACGATCCTTGTTGGTGCGGAAGTGGGAAAAAATACAAGCGTTGCCACGGTGCCAACCAAGAATCACAATAATTGGAGGATGATGAGTTCGTGTTACAGGATGATCTAGAAGTTTTACGGAACGAGATTCGCCAAACAATGGGCCGTATAAGGGGGTCTCTTTGACGTCGGTGAGCGTCAAACCGAGGCTGAACGGTTGGAGAATGTCATGACGGCACCCGACTTTTGGAGTCAACCGGAACGGGCTGAGCGTGTTTCCAAGCAACTGCGGCAGGTTAAAGGTCCATTGGAGCAGTATCACGAGTTAGCACGTCGTGTTCAAGATTGGGACGAATTGGTTGAGCTAGCACTTGAGGAAAACGATTGGGACATTCTCCAAGGGCAACAACGTGAATCAAAGGATTTGCTCAATGCCTTGCGACAATTCGAACTAACATTGATTCTCCGGGGCCCTTATGACCACGAGGATGCGATCATATCGTTACACGCGGGGGCAGGTGGAACTGAAGCTCAGGACTGGGTATCCATGTTACTTCGTATGTATCTGCGTTGGGCGGAGCGCCATGGGTTGAAAGCTGAGATGATTGATTCGCTAGAAGGCGAAGAAGCAGGCTACAAAAGTGTGACCGTCGAGATTCATGGCGAAAATGCTTTTGGTTTCTTGCGTCCCGAGAGAGGCGTGCACCGCCTAATTCGGATATCGCCTTTTGACGCATCTGGAAGACGCCATACGTCGTTTGCGTCCATGGAAGTAATGCCGGATTTGCAAAATGACGAAACGATCGAAATTCGTCCGGAAGATTTAAAAATTGATACATTTCGAGCATCCGGAGCGGGAGGACAACACATTAATAAAACGGAATCGGCAGTGCGAATTACCCATTTGCCGACCGGTATCGTAGTAGGCTGCCAGTCAGAGCGCTCGCAACACTCCAACCGGGAAACAGCCATGCGCATGTTACGGGGAAAACTGGCGGAATTGCAACAGCGGCAATGGGAAAAGCATCTAGCCGAATTGCGGGGCGAACAGGCCGAGATTGGTTGGGGCTCGCAAATTCGGACCTACGTGTTTCAGCCTTATACTGTTGTACGGGATCACCGTACCCGCTACGAAATGTCCAACGCCCAGGCGGTGATGGACGGAGAAATTGATGGCTTTATTGAGGCGTTCTTACAGCAAGAAGCCCGTGGCTCGTTGCAACCTGAGGAAAATGGTTCATGAGCCGCTTTATCCTGGTTGTCGCGACAGCTGTCGTGATCTTCGGGGGATTACAATGGAGTGTTCCTCGATGGGCGGCAATGCAACTGGCCAAGCAGATTGCCACTCAAGACGGGGGAGTCAAACCGAATGTTGAAATTGCGGCGATGCCCTTTTGGATATTGGCGCAGGGACAATTCCAGGCCGTATATATTAAGGCGGACAATGTTCGCGCCGACGGAATGATGGTTTCACAGGCCATCGTCAATTGGCAAGGCGGCAAGGTGTCTGTGTCGGCTTTGTCCCACAAGCAGCTGGTGGTGGAAAAGGCAGGGCGTGTTAAAGTCGAGATCGTGCTCGATGGGCCGGCGTTAAGTGCCTTTTTGGCCCAGCAAGGACCAATTCAAAACCCCAAGGTGACAATTTCACGAGGGGTTATGACCATCCAAGGACAACTTCTCATTGGACAATTGAGAGTTCCACTTGATGCGAAGGGCACCTTGTCTGTTTCCGCCGACAAAAAGTCTATTATCTTTCATCCCACCTCTGTTGATGGGCTTCACTTACCCGTTTTGACTGATCTGCAAATCTTTCAAATTGATTCGTTAAAACTTCCTGTGCCCATGGTTATCCGCTCGGTGGCATTGCGGAACAACGAATTAGTGGTTAAGGCTACCACGCCATGACGAAGGTTCAGCGGGTATGGTGGGATTACGCCATGATCACCCTAGGCACTGCAATTACGGCGGTGGGGATCAACGGATTTTACGTTCCGGCGCGAATTTCTGACGGTGGAGTTTCGGGGGTCGGTATCATTTTGTTGTATCTGTTACACGTGCCCCTTTGGGCTAGTTTGACGATCCTGAATGTGCCATTACTGTGGCTCAGTAAAAAGCTTTGGGGGAGCCGCGTTGGTCTACGGACAGTTTACGGCACTTTGATGTTATCGGCTATGGTGGGAATTATTCACATTGGTCCCGTGACCCATAATATTCTTCTGGCTACCGTCTATGGAGGACTCTTATCAGGGGTGGGCCTGGGGATGGTATTTCGAGCGCGGGGTACCACAGGGGGAAGTGACGTGGTTGCCCGGTTGCTCCTTCGGTTCTTACCCCTTACCATGGGGCAGGGCATGATGGCCGTCGACTTTTTTGTTATCTCAGCTTTTGGAATAGTGTTTAACCCTACGCTGGCGATGTACTCCTTAATTGCCCTATTCATTTCTTCTCGAGCCGTTGATGTCGTCCAGGAAGGCGTCAGCTATGCCCGAGCCTTCACCATTGTTAGCCAGAGGCCCGATATCATTGCGGCGAAAATTTTAGAAGTCATGGACCGAGGTGTCACGCGGATCGGTGCCTATGGTGAATATACCAAAGAGCCGCGCGAGATCCTGTACGTGGTCGTAACAAGGTCTGAAGTAGGTACTTTAAAGGAACTGGTCTATAGCATTGACAGGACTGCTTTTGTAGTCGTGGCGACGGTTCATGAAGTCGTCGGCGAGGGGTTCCGCAAGCCGCCCGTGGAGGTTTAGACGCTCAAATTCGCCTGTATAAGACCTTGAATCCGCCAGACCGACACGATAC
>JAKADI010000053.1 GCA_021820675.1 Bacillota bacterium
CGCCACTTTGATTACGCAAAGTTATCTGAAATTGTTGATTGGTTATTTGGGAACGAAATGCCCACGGGGGTGGGGGGAAGGCGTTGCTCCCTCCTACGAGACCTAGCCTAGAATCGCAACGGTGATGAACGTCAATCCGGTAAACCATTTCCATCCACGGCGCTGCGCCCTTGCAGGCCATGCCATACAACCACTCCCCCACAGAGGGGGGAAGCTATCAACAGAGTCAGTGATATTGAGGTTTTGCCACCCATTGCATGTTCTCTCCCTGCATCCTTAGCATATCACAAATGGGCAGTGGTGGCGTCGCGCGATGGTCAGTGGGGTGATGCCGTTGCTGCGTGGACGGATGCCCCACTATCTCCTCGGGCATGTAGAAATCGGACAGGCGGTTCCTGCTGTTAGAGCGGAACATTATTTTCGAAAGAGTCTTGCGCTCATGGACTCGGCATCCGGGAGTGAGGACAAAGATCGTGCAGATCAGATTACTTGGGCTTTCGGCGAGAGTTTATATCGCCAGTAACGCTTTACCGAAGCGTTGACTATATTCCGGAAATTGAGAGAAACTCGTCCGGATGATGCGACTGTGCAAAACGGGGAGCGGAATACCGCGACACAGCTGGTGAAGCAAGCGATTGCCCAGTGCGCTGGCAACTTCATTACAACATGGAGTCATGCGCTCATCGCTATCGACTCCGATAGTGTAGGAGGTCTCGAGGTCTCTATTTCCTTGAGTATCCGCACCAGACACGCGCAGCATTCCATGTTTTCAGCGCGCGTTGGAGTAGGCAACGGCTCCCATGGATAAAGCTAGGTGGGAACATGCTGAGTTCTTTGACGGTCCTTTATCGACAGGAGCACATCGAGATGCTGCCAGTCGGAGCCTGCCATCGACGACTCCTGGGTTAGATGGGGGCTTTGTGCTGCTGTGCCTCGCAATTGTGACATCCAAGGTTCGCGGATGGCCACAGACGATTATTGGGCCGCATGCTACAAGTCGTGTTTGCGAACATCCAGTTCTTTTGATCTTATGTAAGGTTTTAATGGCTCTGTTGCCGCCTCCCGCCATGGAGACCTCTTTGTGATATTGACGCTGCAAGCAAGTCAAAATTCGTCTAGTGTCGCCGTCCTTTACGTGCGACCTATTCTCAAGTAGGAGTATGCGAAAAAGACAGCACCGAGCACCCTCGCTATAATGGTGTGTAGATTACGTCGGATCTCTAATCTAACAGTCTTGAGGATTTTCCTAGTGAGGTTGACTGCCGTCGTTATAAGGTGGTGACGTCCATTAGGGAACAATAGTTGGAGAATCTGCCGGTCACACTTAGCTTTCCCAAATTGCACGTCGCAACGCATATTGTTGGTCCTAGCTGAACAAGCCTTGCAATAACTGGTCGGAGAGACAGGATTTGAACCTGCGACCTCCTGCTCCCGAAGCAGGCGCGCTACCAAGCTGCGCTACTCCCCGACGAATGCCTTGATATTATAGCCTCGGCCATAGCGTAATGTCAAGACGGGCGGAAACGGGAAACGATGGGGGGCGTACCTCACTTTTGTGAAGAAATTCACGGCAGGCCATTTATGGAATGAAAATTTAGGGAGGTACGGCAAAGATTTTGGTGGGTCAATATCGAAGTAGTTCCTCAGAACGAAGGTCGCGAAACCATCGAAGGGTGATCCAGGCATTGCTGCAGTACTGTGGACACTCGTCACCGGATGGGTGACGGCAAGAGGTCGGCAATTGACCTGTCTCCCTGTGGTTGTTTTGATGAGGGGGTGTTTGCCCTATCCTGCCTTCTCGTTTGACATCAGGAGCGACCCGGATGTTCAAGACATGGCTCCTTCAAGGTCTAACATGTCTTGCGGGGTGTTCATTACCAGATAGCGGCTGACAAAATTGAGATACACCCGATAACGATGGAACCCATTTAAAAACATAGTCAAATACGGATGAGATGGATACAATAACAGTGTATTTCACGAAGGAGTCGATGATGAAACTCAAAGGACTATTGTTGGCTGGCGGAACGGGCAGTCGTTTGCGTCCGTTAACTTATACCGGGGCTAAGCAGCTTATTCCCATCGCCAATCGGCCCATTTTGCATTATGCCGTCGAGGGTATGGTACAAACGGGTATTACCGATATCGGAGTTATAGTCGGTGAAACGGGTCCCGCTATCCGTGAAAGCCTGGGAGATGGTGGTCAATTTGGCTGTCAATTTACCTATATTCCCCAAAACGCGCCCTTAGGCTTGGCTCATGCCGTGAAAACGGCCTCGGCATTTTTGGCGGATACGCCTTTTTTGATGTTTTTGGGGGATAATTTGCTGCGCAGTGGATTGAAGACACTTGTTGACCGATTTATTTCGGGGCAATATGCTGCGTCGATCTTGTTAACCGCTGTCGATGATCCCCGGCAGTTTGGAGTAGCCGTCGTGGAAGACGGGCGAGTGACGCGTTTGGTGGAGAAGCCGCAGAATCCCCCTTCTCATTGGGCATTGGTGGGAGCCTATTGTTTCCAGCCTGAAATCCATCAGGCGATTATGGATTTGAACCCATCTTGGCGGGGGGAATACGAAATCACGGACGCTATTCAAGTATTAATTGATCGGCAACGCGTGGTGGACGCGACATTTGTCGACGGATGGTGGAAAGATACGGGGCGCCCCGAAGACGTCATCGAGGCCAATCGTCTAATTCTCGAGGATTTGACTCCAAAGATGCAAGGCATTTTGGACGAAAGTGAAGTAGTGGGGCGGGTTTCCCTTGGGGTGGGCACCCATATTGAACATAGCATTGTCCGGGGCCCCGTCGTCATCGGCGACGGAGTCCAGATTCGGAATAGTTATATTGGACCATACACTAGCGTTGGCAACGGGGTCTTGATTGAGGAAACCGAAATCGAAAACAGCGTTGTCTTACCCGATAGTATTATTCGTGGCGTTGCAGAACGTATTGACCAGTCATTAATTGGGCGGGGCGTGAAGGTTCAGGGACGGGTGGAACGGCCAAAGGCGATGCGGTTGGTATTAGGTGATCACAGTCGTGTCGACTTATAAGGAGGGTATCATGAGTACATGGGGAACGATTGAAGGGGTACGAATCAAGGAGTTGGTGCGTCACCCTGATGATCGCGGGTTTTTTCAAGAGATTTTACGAGATGATGACGGTTTATTGCGGAATTTTGGTCAAGCCTCCTTATCCATGAGTTACCCAGGGGTCATTAAAGCCTTCCATTACCACGAGCGTCAAGATGATCTCTGGTTCTTTCCGGTTGGCTCGGCCCAAGTGGTCTTATATGATGGACGGCAGGATTCGCCAACATTTGGTGTAACCCAGGTCCTCTACCCAGGAGAGGACAATCCCCTGCTGATAGTGATTCCCGTTGGCGTGGTGCATGGGTACCGGGTTTTGGGGAATAGACCGTTAATGATCGTGTACTTTACCACCGAGTCCTATAATCCTGCGCAACCCGACGAACGGCGCTTGGCATGGAATGACGAGACCATCGGCTTTGACTGGACGACTCAATATCGATAAGGGAAGAAGAGAATCCTATGCGTGTCATGATTACCGGAGGTCTCGGATTTATCGGATCGCAAATGATTCGATTTCTACTCGATACTATCTCCGATATTCAGATTATTAATGTGGATGCCTTAACATATGCCGGCAACTTGGCGAACTTACAGGACTACGAGCATGATCCGCGGTATCGATGGGTACACGCTGCTATCGGGGATAAGGCACAGATCGAACCGGTGATGTCCGAGGGAGCAATCGATTTGATCATGAATTTTGCGGCTGAGTCTCACGTTGACCGTTCCATTTACTCAGGGGCGCCTTTTGTGGCAACTAATGTCTTGGGGGCAGAGATATTAGTGGAATTAGCGCGAGCATATCGTGTTCCACGATTTCTTCAAGTGTCTACGGACGAAGTATATGGATCGCTTGGAACGGAAGGCCTGTTTTCGGAAACGTCCCCCTTAAATCCGAATAGCCCCTATTCTGCGAGCAAGGCCGCCGCCGACCTATTAATCTTAGCGGCTTTTCGCACCCATGGCCAGGATGTTGTCATTACGCGCTGCTCGAACAACTATGGGCCTTATCAATTCCCCGAAAAACTGATTCCGTTATTCATAACCAACGGATTGGAAGGAAGATCCTGGCCGTTATACGGGGACGGGCAAAATGTGCGGGACTGGCTTCATGTTACCGACCATGTTCGGGCCTTGTGGGAAGTAGCGCAGCACGGAAAACCGGGACAAGTCTATAATATTGGGGGTCACAACGAGAAATCCAACCGTGAAGTGGCGGAAAGCCTGGCAGATATTTTGCAGCTGCCATACGATGTGATTACCCCTGTTCCCGACCGTCTGGGGCATGATAGGCGGTATGCCATTGATGCTCAAAAAATTACCAAGGAATTAGGATGGCAGTCACAAACAACTTGGGAGCAAGGATTGCGTGAAACGGTTCAATGGTACCGAGACCATGAATCCTGGTGGAAAGCCATTAAGTCGGGAGCTTATCGCGAATACTATGAAAAACAATATGGGCCATCGCGAAAGGATTCACCTGAGGCATGAAGTTTTTTTGGGCCGTATGGATAGCACGGATCGTAGGTTGGGTGAGTCGGCTCAGTGGGCGCGGAGGGAGTTCCCTGCCAGGACTGGTTGCACGTCGTATCGACCCGAACGTGTTCCGCCGCATTTCTCAGCGGATTCCGCGCGGAGTGATTTTGCTGACTGGCACCAATGGGAAAACCACTACGGCGGCGATTGCCAGTCATTTACTTCGACAAAGCGGGTTAAAGGTAATTCATAACCGCGCTGGGGCAAATTTGATTTTAGGGTTGACCGCTACCATGATTCAAGCCAGCCGGTGGCGGTTGTACCCTCCTCATGATCTAGCGCTATTGGAGACGGATGAAGCAACCATGCCCAAGGCCGCGCATGAGGGCCGCCCACGCGTGATTGTTGTCACCAATTTTTTTCGTGACCAACTCGACCGTTATGGCGAATTGTCAACGACAGTGAATTTTGTCAAAAATGGGATTAGCTCTTTAGATCCGGATGGATGGCTCATTCTCAACGCCGATGATCCCCAGGTGGCTTATCTCGGGCAATCGTGGACTCGAGTGATTTATTTTGGTGCCGATTTATCGGCCTACCCCACGCCAGCAGGCCACCAGGACGTTGCGGACGCCCGATTTTGCCCGCGTTGCGGATCAGAGCTCATGTATAGCCGTCAATACTACGCGCATTTGGGAGATTACCGATGCCCATCGTGCCGATACCAACGGCCGCTTCCTGATGTGCTATTGGTAGATTGGCCAAAAACGAAGGGGGCATTGCGGATTGATTACCGAGGCGAACAGATTCGTGTGCCGAACCGCCTGCCAGGACTCTATAATGCATATAATGTGATGGCGGCTATGGCCATTGCTCTATTGTATGAGGTTGAACTGAAGAGTTTGGTGGCGTCTTTGAGTGCATTTCGCCCAGCTTTTGGCCGCATGGAGGAAATATTTCTTGATGACCATCAGTTGTGGCTAGCACTCGTCAAGAATCCTGTTGGGTTTAATCAGGTATTGAACACTATTGCCGAGGATGAGGGAACGGCGAAAAATCTTCTTTTTATCATTAATGACCGGTATGCAGATGGTCAAGACGTATCATGGCTATGGGATGTCGATTTTGAGAACTTTGTTAACTCCGATTGGCGAGTTTGGATTAGCGGTATACGCGCAAGAGATATGGCAGTGCGGCTGTTATATGCGGGCCTTAGCCCCGAGGTGATCCATGTTATCAAGAAACCTGATGTAGCTCTTCGGGACATGATGGATCAGACTGCGACCAATCAGGCCAACTATGTGCTGCCGACGTATACTGCGTTGTTGGATATTCGTCAGTACCTAACGGATAGAGGTTATACGCGGCACTTTCGGGAAGGGTAGGATTGTTACATGCCAGACATAGATTCCCGGCCTGTCATTTTTGGCACCGCAGGGCACATTGATCATGGAAAAACCACGCTTACCCAGCGGTTAACTGGTGTCAATACCGATCGCTTACCGGAAGAGCGGAGCCGTGGTATTTCTATTGACTTGGGATTTGCACATTTTGACCTGCCCAGCGGGCGCCACGCGGCTTTAATTGATGTGCCGGGCCATGAGAAATTCATCCGCAATATGGTCGCAGGGGTTCACGGCATGGATGCCGTTCTGTTGGTGGTGGCGGCTGATGAAGGCGTTATGCCGCAAACTCGGGAGCATCTCGACATTTTAACCTTGTTGGGGGTTAAAAATGGACTGACAGTCATTACGAAGGCAGATTTCGTCGAGTCAGAGTGGCTGCCCATTGTGGATGATACAGTACAAGAAGCGTTATCGGGGTCGTTTTTGGCACAAACACCACGGATTTTTGTTGACTCCCTCACGGGACGGGGGATTGATGACTTGCTATCGACGTTAGATGAACTTGTGGGCCAATTGCCCTCCCGCAATGCTCGAGGTCCTGTGAGGCTGCCCGTTGATCGGGTCTTTTCGGTCAAGGGGTTTGGAACGGTTGTCACGGGAACGCTTGTCAGCGGGACCATTCGCGCTGACATGTCGTTAGAAGTGGTGCCCGGGAACCAGACGGTTCGGGTGCGTGGCCTGGAAGTTCATGGAAGCAAGGTCGGTCAGGCTGTGGCGGGGCAGCGAGTCGCCGTCAATCTCAGTGGCCTCGACAAAGAGATGATACGGCGGGGCCAAGTATTAAGTGAAATGGGAAGTATCAACGCACATGATGTTCTCGTGACGGAATTAACCCTATTGTCAACTAGCCCGGCGTTGCCTCAACGTACCCGCGTGCATGTGCATTTAGGAACGGCCGAAGTGACTGGACGCATCTATAGCTATGAGCAAGATGAAATCGACGCGGGGAGTTCCTCCTTTGCCGAAATTCGTTTAGAAGGTTCTTTGCCGGCAGAGCGAGGAGACCGGTTTCTCATCCGCTCTTACAGCCCCGTGACGACGATTGGGGGTGGCCGTGTAATCGAAGTGGGGCGCCATCACAAAAGGAAAGAAGCCGGACTTGTGAATTTCTTGCACTTGGTTGCTCAAGGAGTTCCGGAAGACTTAGTACGGGCTGTGCTACGGAAGACGGATCTTCCTCAGAGTATCGGCGACATTGTGAATGAATCCGGTTTGGTTACGCGAGATGTGGAGGAAATTTGTGCAAATCGTCCCGACATCTATTACGGGCCGGATCGTTTAGTGTTAGGAACACAGCAACTTCTGCCCTGGTCCCAACAATTGGTGGAATTCTTACAGGAATATCACCAATCTCACCCGCTTCGGCATGGCATTGAAAGAGAGCGCCTTAGAGATGCCTTGTGGCCCCGATGGAGTATGCCGCAGATCTTATTCGTTGTTGCACACAGCCCGGAGGTGAGGGTGACGGGAGAGTGGATGCATCTAGCTGCTTTTTCGCCTATGACGCCCGAACCATGGAAGTCGGAATTGGAAGCTCTCTATAGTGCCATTGTGGATAACGCCTTGCGCCCCATAGGGCTGGAGCAATTGCAGGATCAACTGCCCATTGCAGCAGATCATCTCTTTGATATCGTCGAGTTTCTTGTTCAACAGGGTCGGATTGTCAGGTTAGACGAGGGTCTATATATTGCTGATAGGGTTTTTAAAGAAGCCAAACAGCGGGTGATAGATGCCCTGTCCCAAAAATCCGCACAATCGACCAGTCAACTTCGGGAGGTATTGGAAACTAATCGCCGCTATGCTGTCTTGTTCTTGGAATTACTTGATGCTCTCCATATTACGCGCCGTGTGGGCGATAACCGGACCCTTGTCGGGTAGGGCGGGCGACAAGCGTGCGGTTTCGCGAATCTTTTAATTCCTTTAGCAAAGGCGATGCAAAAATGAGAATCGATGTTTCGTGGGCTAAAATACCTAAAGGTGGTTTTGGCGAAAGTGGTGATACCATTGAGTTGGTGGAACGGCCTTTAGGGGGGATATCCTTAATTTTGGCAGATGGACAAGGATCGGGACCGGCAGCCAAACGTATCAGCCGCTTAGTATCTATGAAAGCTGTCAGCTTAATTTCCGACGGATCCCGCGACGGAGCGGTGGCCAGGGCGGTCCAGGACATGCTCTATACAGCACGGGAAGGGCGCGTCACGGCTAC
>JAKADI010000054.1 GCA_021820675.1 Bacillota bacterium
TGAAGACGAAATCCATCACCGGCGCGCCGGGTTGCTGGAACTCCGAGACGTGCTTGGAGCGCAGACCTTCGACCGCATGCCCATTGCGGCTCAGCACCTCGAGGGCGAATGGGGGGAAACATTTGAGGGAACTCCGGGTTTTGCAGCCCCATGGCGAAGGGAATCAGGCTATTGCGGCCACACTCGTGACGATTGGTACAGTGCCAACCAGATTCTTTTGGCGCTGAACAATAACCTCATGCCGTCAAGCCACATTCCCGACCGGCATCGCAAAATCCTAGAAACTGGGGCATGGCCGCCCATAACTGATTTGATCGATTTGGCGACTGCATGGCTCGACAACGGTTCAAGAGGCAAGTTGTCACCGAAACCCATGCCAGGAGCGACGTGGAACTTTCACAACGGGCGTGCCGGCATTGTAGCCGTCACAGCTTTACATCGATTGTCGTCTCCGACACCAGTGAGCATCCCAGATGAGGTTATTTGCACGATGATGAAGGAGTACCAGGACACCATAAACTATGCGCACGGGCTCCACTTTGGGACATCAGGTGTGGCGTTGAGTCTGGCCCTAGCTGCAGCAGCATGGCGACGTGACGATTGGCAACTGGAAGCAAACCGACTGTGGATCGAATCCACCACCCGCCATTTACGCAATCCTTTGCACTCTGACTGGACGCATGGAACGGCCGGAATGCTGTACACAGGACTGATATTAGAACATTTCCATGTGGGCCGAGCACATCGCTTCCGCGTTAATGAACTCTTTGACCTTCTCTGCGAGCAAGGTAACTGGGCAGCAGGCAACCGATGGTGGCCGTCAGAGCTAGGGAAAACGGTTGAGCATTACACCGGTTTTGCCCATGGTCTGGCCGGTATTGGCTACGCAATTTTAGCTTACTACAGGGTTTTCGGAGACCCACGGGCGCGGAATCTCCTAGAGGAAATCTGGTGCACGTTTAATGCAACCGAACGAACCGGTCGTTGGTCCAGATCGTTGGAGGACGAGACCACGTGGTACGCATGGTGCCATGGAACGCCCGGCATCATACACTTTCTCGTTGAAGTTGGCGATATTCTTCCAGAGGCCATGGCCATGGCCATAGAAGCATCAGAGACCATGCACCATCACAGACGCCATTCACCACATTGCCTCTGTCATGGCTCATTGAGTGTCGCTGCTGCGTATGAACACCTCTTTTATGCCACGGAAGATAGCAGCTTTTACGAGTTGGCTTGCGATAGTTTATGGAGCGCCATATTGAGTCAAGACTCGTTTCGCCAGTCTGGTCCCAAGTGGTACGATGACAGCGGTTCCTTCGACAACCCATCCTTCATGACGGGAGGGACCGGGTTAGCGAGTCAAATTTTAACTCTTAGCGGATTGTCCCAGGATCCACGGCGGCTTGCAGACCGATTTAACTCACCAACCATTGTTGCCGCCACTGTCCCAGTTGGTTGAGTTGGCGCGAAAGTCCGGTCACTTCGAGAGTAGGCTCCAGAGCTTCCATAATGGCGAAGGCTTCCGCCGTCCGACCTATCTGCTGGCAGATAAAAGCCTTCGCCATTAAAAGGCGGCTTTTTGCGTAGGCCCGCCGCACCGTGGGGACATGGTCCATGCCTCTGTCCACAGCACGCAGCGCCTGGTCATAATCTTCGAGGTGAATGGCGTTGCGGCTTACCTCGTAATGAATACTGTAGGAAGGGCTATTCTGTGCCAGCGTTGTGAGCTGACGAATTGCTTCCTGATGGCGACCTTGATGACGGGCTAGCTGTGCACGCAACAAGTCTACCGAAATCTCCCGAGTTGCCGAATCCGACGTCTGCGTAATGCTTTCCAATCTCCGCCATGTTTCCTTCGCGGGATTAATGCCCGCGTCGATGTCGGCGCTCATGACACCCTGAAGGCCCCATGCTTCGATGCGACGTTCCCCAATCGTTTGTCCCAGTTCCATGGCAGCCACAAATTCTTCCCTGCCATGGGGCCACCCGAACCGGGACTGTCGAACGATCCCCAAATGCAACAACGAGTTGCCACGTTGTGGCGTACGCGGAGATACGACTTCCAATATGGCTTCAAAATACGCTTGCGCCATCGGATACAAATCTTGGTAAAAACACGCCATCGCAAGCGCCCCAAGCAGTTTGGGGCTGTCCACGGTGCCCATGGTCGAAATGCTGCGACTGCTGGCCCGAACGATATCCCCCATGCCTTTTTCGGGATCCCCGGTTGCCATGGCAGCCCAACCAGCAATAAGCCGCGCTTCTGTAAGCAAGGCGAGGTCACCGTAGGATTCGCTTAGTTCAACTGCTTGGGAGCTTAACTCGTGGGCCTTGGTAAACTGTGCGGCTTCCACCATCACAGCAGACTCTCGCACTAACAACCGTACTGTTCGCTCAATCGGCCCGGGATCCGCATCCTTCAACATGAGGTAGCTTACCCCAAGTCGATCCGCAAGCGTCTCCATAGCTTGAGGAGTCGGCATAATCCGATCATTTTCCAGCAGACTGACCAGAGAACGTGAGACACCCGGACCAGTGAGGTCGGCCTGAAACAGGCCGCGCTCTACCCGTAACTGCTTAAGCTTAGCCCCGAAAGTCATTACGCAAACCCTTCTATTCGTGTTTTCGTTCACTGTAAAACCGGCGTTCGCAACTGTCAACGTACGTTACGAATGTGAATCGCGCAGTGCGCGATCACGGGATGTATGATACCAAAAAACTGAGAAACGAGGTGTTCAAGATGGCTAGTGCGCCACAACAGAAACCGAGGGCCCCCTCTGGACTGCCATGGTTTGTAGGAGGGAACTTAGTGTCTCTGGCCGGCAACACCCTCTTTGACGCCGCCATTTTCTGGTACTTGTCCCTCCACAACGGGCCTGTGGTGCTGAGCATCTTTGCCGCCGCAGTCAGCGCCCCGCGGGCCCTTGCGACGGTTGTTGGCGTGTTTGCCGACGGGCGAAATCCCCGCACAATGATGATTCTCACGCGTGTCGCAGAAGCAGGTGTCGTCCTCGGGATGGAGCCGATTATCCGCCAAACTCCAGGAATTGTCTTCGCATTGTTCTTATTAGGGATGTTGGCCACCGTAGATAGTTTGACGGGAGTAACGTGGACGAGTGCAAATGTCACGGCAGATTCTCGTGCCCGTCTTATCGGCTGGCTACATACGGCCCAAGCAGGGTTGCAAATGCTCGGAAGAGCATCTGGCGCTCTGTTGTTATCGTTAATTCGACCCGTTGGAATCCTAGAGGCGGACGCTGCGTCCTTCCTGGCTGCGGCCTTAAGCGCACTTCGGTTACGCGGAGTTCCTCAGAAGCAGAAACACAACCCCGATCCCGTCGCCTTTCGTCATCGGTGGGCTGCCGGGTGGGGGGCTCTCCGTCGGGATTCTATGAGTGTTCGTCTGCTCATCGGTATTGGAGGGATAGCAACATTCACAGTCCCTATTCAAGCTTTCTTAGCTATCTGGTTGCATCGCCATTTCCACGCGACGGCATGGTGGTTCGGGGCCGTGTATGCGGCGGAAATGGGGGGGGGGATTGTTGGAGGAGTGATAGGAAGCCGAGTAACCGCATGGGTGATTCGCCGTAGGGGATTCCATACGGTCATGCTAATCGATTTGATATTGTTCGGCGCGTGCACGGTAGCAGTAGTCTGGTCCCCGTCTCTATGGTTAGAGATAGGTATTATGGCGGTGTTGGGCTTGATTCAAGCGTTTCAAAACATCACTGCCCCTACCTATGTGATGCAGACGCATCCGCCCGCTCTGCTGGGAAGGATCGTGGGTACCATTACGTCTACAGAAGCCATTCTAAGGACGGGGGTAAGTGCAATCTTAGCCGGCTCTATGCTGGTCCTTAGCATCCGCGATGTCTTCATCGGGTGTGGAATCAGCATGGTGTTGTTGGCGATGGTTCTCTTTTCGCGGAAGCCGATCTCCGGTATAGAACAAATTAACACGACACCTTAACCGGAGTCCCCGTAATCGAATTGGGTCTAATGGCCGCGTGTGTGGCATCTAGTACTTTATCATCGGCCACGTAGATCCCATAGACACCGACATGCCGATGCGCGTGCATTCGGTCCATCAACTCCCGCTGTGATTACTACACCTCACATTCCACAGTCGCTGGCCGATCTCCTTGCGGGACTAATGCCCCCATAAGCGCCTTAAGAAGTTACAGAATGCAATCGACTCGCAGGGATCGCCGTGCGTTCGCTCGCGCTTGACACTCGCCATCGGCAGGTTCCAGAATAAGGGCAATATGCAAGCGGAGGCCATGAACGATGAAATTTGACACCATGGTGTTAGGCACTTACCATATGGATAATTCCCCCAATTTATTTACGCAATACGATGACGTCACAACGGATCCGCGCCAGCGCGAGATCACCGAGGTCGTGGACTATCTGATCCCATTCCGGCCTACGAAGATCGCCGTCGAGCGCTTACAGCAGGACCAAGGGATTGTTGACCGGGATTACCAACGTTATCGAAGCGGGGACTGGGCATTACCGCCCCGCGAATGCTACCAACTGGGATTTCGACTGGCTGACCGGTTGCAGCACCCCCGGGTCTACGCGATTGACTATAAGAACGAAGTGGGCACCGGGATTGGCGGCGTGTACGAATATGCCCAAGAACACGTGCCCGAAGTGTACGAGTTCATCACGACAACCGGGGAAGCTTTCAATAGGGCCCTCCAACACCGCATCAACACCCAAACCGTACGGGAGGTGTTGTACTGGCTGAATGAAAGCCGTGCTGGTCAGGTCAGCCAACCGGTGTACATGGCCATGCTCCGCGTCGCCGATCACGCCGATCGGATGGGCTTGGATTGGGTCGCGGGTTGGTACGTGCGCAACCTCACGATCTATGCCAACCTGCTCCAATGGACGGAACCGGGAGACCGATGGCTTGTCATCTACGGAGATGGACACGCCCCCTTGCTCCGGCAGTTTCTTCACGATACCGGTGAGGTCACGGTGATCCCGGCTGCGGATTACCTCAGCGCCGGCATGGAAAGGAAGGAGGGGTGAGGGTGACCCCTTATGGGATCCGCGACGCCCAGATGGCTGACATGGAAACGGTCGCACGGGTGCACATCGCCAGTTGGCGCACCACCTATGGTGGTCTCATCGAACCATCGTGGTTTGATCAAATGGAACGCCACCTCGATGACCGGGTGGCCGCCCGCCGCCAACGACTCCATCGAACGGATGTCCATACGCTGGTGATGACGTCGCCTGGCGGGTTCGTGGTGGGCTTTGCGGATGTGGGTCCCGTGGATGGCGAGGACCCGCGTTTCGATGGCGAGCTGTACGCGATCTATTTGCTCAGGGGATGGCAAGGACTGGGTGGCGGTCGCGCGTTAGTCCAGGCGGGTGCGGCATGGCTCGCCCAGCACGGTTACCAGTCCATGAAAGTCTGGGTTTTGCGCGACAATCCGTCTCGCTCGTTTTACCAGCGGCTGGGAGCCGACTTCGTTGAGCACCGTACCATTACGATTGGTACCCAAACGCTCGACGAGGAAGCCTACGGGTGGCGCCCATTGGAAACGTTAAGGTAACTTCAGCGACAGGTCCGTGTCATTTGCGTTTGTAATGCAGTTCAACAAACTGATTGTGTTGGGTGACCTTGACCAGGTCGAGCGTCGATTCGTAAGGACTTGATTTAAACAACGGAATGCCCTGACCAATGATTGTTGGAGCGATGTGAATAATGAACTCGTCCACTAAGTTCGCACGAAGCAACGGGGTGAGCACCTCCGCGCCCCCCACGATCCAAATGTCCTTGCCGGGCTTCTGCTTGAGTGAGGCCGTAAAGTGGGCAATATCTTGATTCACAAATGTGACGCTGGCTGTTTGTCCCCTTAACGTCCGCGAAAACACGTAACACGTCTTTCCCTGGTAGGGAAAGTCCGATTGCACGTTTCTCAAAATCCACTCGTACGTTCTTCGACCCAGTAAAATCGTATCGACCGTCTCATAGAAAGCAGCGTATCCATTGTCACCCGGGCCCTCAAATTTTAGCAGCCAGTCGAGTGATTCGTCTTCGCGTGCGATATAACCGTCCAAACTTTGGGCAATATACAGCACGAGTTTCCTTGCTGACTCCATCGGGCACCCCCTAATTTCAGGTCCTTGTTCATGGGCATACCACGGTCCACCCAGCAAAGCGCCTTTTCTGGACATGGGCCGAAATCCCTGCCTTAGGCGGTTGAGCCCCAAGACGATGTCGTCCTAATCCCCGACCACTGGATCCCGATTCTCCCCCGACCCTCCGACGCCATCTTATTTGTATGTCCCTTTGAGCCATTGCCAGATCAATTCGCTAACCTCACGAGGCTTAGATAGGTTGGGAAAGTGCGCGACGGCGGGCATCCGAACTAGGGTGGCCTGCGGTAGGGTTCGCTCTAAATAGTCGGCAACCATCACACAGAATGCCGTATCATGTTCACCCACGATGACCATGGCGGGAATGTCGAGACCCGTGAGCGAATGGGTGTCGTTTATGTCCCGGTACTGGGTAAACTCCCCACGGCTTTCCAGGAAATCCCGGTACATAAGGCGGAACGATTCGCGATTGGCTGCAGGTACACTCCGCTCACTGCCGTCGATTCCAACAAGCCATATGGCCTCGGCCAAGTCTACGAGTCTGCTCACATCATGGGCCGCCAATGCGGCTTCATACTCCGTATAGATAGCTGGATCGGGACCATCGATCTTGGGTTGGAATCCAAAGAGGCCGGTGCCCGCCAAGACCATCGACTGGATGCGATCGGGGTACCGCCCTCCCGCATGAATCGCCACCGATCCACCTAAGGAGGAGCCCACCAGAGTCGCTGTGGCCACTCCCAAATGATCCAAGAGTGCGAGGAGTGTGTCCGCTGGATCGTAATTGTCGGGCGCGTTGTCGCTCGATCCATATCCCAGCAAATCGTACGTGATACAGCGGTAGTCGTTGGACAAAGCATCAACTTGGACGCCCCACTGCCGGTGATCGGCAAGAGCCGAATGGAGGAAGACCACGGCTGGCCCCCGGCCGGTTACCGCGTACCGAATTGCGCCTTGCGGGGTGATTAACTCGTTCATTACAATAAACCCCCTCCTGTTTGGTGAATTCCATATTATTCTATTTATCACGGTTTTTTGCTGCAATTCCTTACGGGACTATCCGGCCCGAATGTGCATTAAGGAAGGCCGCACCCGTGCAGTCCTAGAGTGTGGATCTGGGCGGTCAGCGGGTATGCTTTTGTTGTCGGTTCTCGGGTGGCTATGGGCGCATCGGGACGTGCAGGATGTGACCCGATATCGACGATGGACGGCAGAACAGGGCAAAGGACAAACTGCCTCACCGGTTGTTCCTGAGATGTATCTCCTGGCAATGAGCATTCCACAAATGCAGAATCGTTTACGTCAGAAATTCTTCTAAAGGCAGTATTCGATCTTTGTAAATGGTAATATATGGATGTTGGGCGAGGCCATGCGGGATGAATGGAGCAGTGTATGGTTATGTGCAGACCCCCGCACGGGGGCGCTCGTGACTATTGGGCCGGTTCAGAACAGGCCATGGCACAAACCGAAACCGCCACCCAGAAGCAGCTGTAGACACGTAAGACTGACCATCAGGTCGCTGATACGTACCTGGTCGGTCAGCATACGTTGAGACGACGGTCAGGCAATCGCCACTCGGGTCGGCGGGCCCATTATCCCCAGGCAAAACAGCAATTTATTGACCGGAGTGCCGGCGTTCGGGATCGCTGAGCGCGTTTCCTAGCGAGACCGGCTCCGGTGCGTTGGCGGGCACAATATGCCGGGAGCGACAGAGGGAAACGGAGGAGGGGGGAGCGTTATGCCGCTGGGGTATTTTCCTATGCCGCGCCCTGGGGAATTGCTCTATTCTACAATGGCGCGTTTACACCAAGAATTGGGACAGCCTCCTCCTTACCGGTTTGTGCCTCATCTCTACGGCAAACCCGGAACCCCATCACGGAGTATTCTCTATGCTGTGGGACTCAACCCACTTTTTCAACGGCTTCCGCAATTCGCCTCGATGATGGACGACATCGTTAACCGCCACACGGTATTCCCACTGATAGCTCCCTTTATTTCCGGGCGGCAGCGCGCTGAATTA
>JAKADI010000055.1 GCA_021820675.1 Bacillota bacterium
CAAAATGCACTGGAAAGCTCAGATGTTCTTGCAAATACGTAGCCACCGGACGCAGGGAATCCTTGGGGTCATTCGATTTGGGACGTCCGCGATGACTTATGGCAATCACCCTGCCGCCTTGTTGAAGCAATTTGGTCAGTGTCGGCAACGCTCCTTGTATGCGGCTGTCATCTGTCATGGCATCGGTCATTGGATCCACGGGAATGTTGAAATCAACGCGAACCAACACGCGTTTGCCCCGGATATCCCCTAGCTCGTCAAGGCGGCGAAATCGTCGACTCACGCTATACACCCTTTTCCGCGACCAATTGCGTTAATTCAACCAACCGGTTAGCATAACCCCATTCGTTGTCGTACCATGCCAAAACCTTAGCCATATGCTCCCCCATGACCATCGTCTCTAACCCATCGACAATACTGGAGTGCGGATTCCCTTTAAAGTCCGAAGACACTAAAGGCTCTTCGCTATACTGGAGAATGCCCTTCAAGGAGGACTCCGCCGCGATCTGGAAAGCCTGATTAATGGTGGGTACCGAAACCGCTTTACGTGTATTCACCGTCAGGTCAACAATAGACACGACGGGAGTCGGAACACGCAACGCCATCCCATTGAGTTTGCCCTTAAGCTGGGGCAGGACCCGATGCAAAGCCCGAGCCGCGCCGGTGCTGCTCGGAATAATATTGATGGCTCCCGCCCGAGCTCGGCGTAAATCTTTATGCGGCAAATCCAACAATTTTTGATCATTCGTGTAGGAGTGAACGGTTGTCATGATTCCCGATTCAATACCAAACGCTTCATCCAGCACTTTGGCCACCGGAGCTAAACAATTGGTAGTGCACGACGCGTTGGAAATAACGTGATCCCGCAAGGGGTCATATAATTCGTCGTTGACCCCCAGAACAATGGTACGGTCGTCATGAGAAGCCGGAGCCGAAATAATGACTTTCTTGGCACCGCCCCCGTCAATGTGAGCTTTTGCCTTGGTGGCATCGGTAAATAACCCCGTCGATTCAATCACAATATCCGCGCCAAATTGTTTCCAGGCAATCTCGCTAGGATTTCGCTGCGCCGAAACAATAATTTCTTTGCCGTTCACGATGAGATTCGTGCCTTCAGCTCGCACGTCCGCATCCAAAACACCGTAATTGGAGTCATATTTCAGGAGATGAGCAATGGTCGTGGCATCCATTAAATCATTGATAGCAACAATATCAAAAGTATTTTGTTTTTGCGCAATTCGGAAAAACCTTCGACCAATACTTCCAAACCCATTGATACCAACTCTTACCACTGTATAACCTCCCACTGTATCAAGAAATAAATGACGCTCGTGAATATTGTAACGAAAAGGGGGAAACTCTGCATCAAAATTCGCGGCGCCTTGGGCCGACTTTTCCCGCTTTCACACAGATTAAGGCCAGTCCTTAATCATTCAATTCCTGTCGCCGGCCTGTCACCATATAAATGACCCATTCTCCGAGATTGGTCGCATGATCGGCCACCCGCTCGATGTAATTGGCAACGAATAAAAGATAGGTGCCTTGGCCAATGGCTTCAGGCTGAGAACGCATAATCTCCAGAAGTTCGCGAAATACCCGGGCATACAAATGATCGACGGCGTCATCTAGCCGAATCATCGTCATCGCCTCTTCGATACTGCGATGAATATACGCATTTAAGGCGAGACGAACCATGGAACTAGTCACCCGAGCCATTTCGGGGATATCGATTAAGGGCTTGACTAAGGGCTCATGGTTGAGTCTGACGGTAACCTTGGCAATATCGGCGGCATGATCGGCCATGCGTTCGAGATCCGTAATAATTTTGAGCACCGTGGACACCACGCGCAAATCACTGGCTAAGGGCTGTTGCAGCGCCAACAGGGTGAGGCAACGACGCTCTATATCCATTTCCATCGCATCTACGCGGTCATCATCGGCGATCACCTGGTGGGCCAAAACAACATCTTGTTCGGTCAGCGAACGCACCGCACGCCGCAATTGATCTTCCACCAGGGCTCCCATACGGATGAGTTCCTGTTCGAGATCCGTTAACTCATGATGAAATGTCTGCCGCACCATGCGAAAAACTCCTCTGCGCCATACTAAACCGATTAATCAAAGCGTCCAGTCAAAAATTCTTCGGTTCGCTTCTCTTTTGGGGCTGTAAAAATGTCTTGAGTATAGCCCATTTCAATGAGACGCCCTTGCTCGAAAAACGCCACGACATCCGATACCCTGGCAGCTTGTTGTAAGTTATGCGTAACGATGATCATCGTGTAGTGGGACTTGAATTGGACAATCAGTTCTTCAATTTTAGCGCTGGATACCGGATCCAAAGACGCGGTTGGCTCATCCAATAATAGCACCTCGGGATGCACAGCCAAAGCTCTGGCAATACATAACCGCTGTTGTTGCCCCCCTGACAGCGTCTCGGCGTTACGGCGCATTTTTCCCCGCACCTCGTCCCATAAAGAGGCCTGCTTCAGGCTATCTTCCACCGTCTTGCGCAACTGTGCCGACGATTTGATGCCAAAAATCCGGGGCCCGTAGGCTACATTATCGAAAATCGTCATAGGAAACGGGTTGGGATGCTGAAACACCATGCCTACCGCCCGCCTCAAGCCCGTAACGTCAACGTGATCATCGAAGACATCGAAGTGCCCAATCCTTACCGCCCCCTCAACCCGTACACTCGGCAAGCGCTCGATCATCCGGTTTAACACTCTCAGGAAGGTGGACTTGCCGCACCCTGAAGGCCCAATGATGGCCATGACTTGTCCCGCGCCTAAATACAGATTAATGTTCTGTAATGCGGGCATTTGGTTATACCACACCGAAAGTTGGCGGACTGCGATATCCGGTGCGCCTCCCACATCGCGTCCCGCGTTCTTCATCATCCCGTTGCGCGGGAAACCCGGGCCTTCAGGCCAGGGCGGGATAGCGCGTTAGGCTTGGCCTGTCCCATTCCCGCTACTCCTTTCTCTGAGGCGATCTTTGTGAGGGGATACTCATAGTCGTCCGTTCGCTGGATGCGGGTGCAGAAGCGTTGAGCGATCCCTGGGATGAGCCCGGATGCGGATCGGAGATTAACACTGCCGCTGGCCCCAACCGCCACGCGCTTCCTATACGTGCCCATTTTCTTGCCCTTGGTGACAACGGCGTGGGCCCTGTCCCCGGTCTGGCATCCTCGAACTGGCTTTTGTTGCACAAGCACGGCCATATCGTGACTCCTTTCGTCGTTATGGACGCTTGGAAGCATCCCAGGATGGGTCTTCTCACCTAATGCCACCGTAGCGGATCTGATTGCGGTTCCTGGTCAACCTTGAGCTTTTGAGTTTCCTCTCAAACTCCGCTCTTCAGAACAGGGCTATTAACCCGTCTTTCTGACACATGTTGGCGACTTTCAAGCCTTCATCCACTGCGCCATTTTCTGGCTTCCCCACAACACCATCAACACCAAAATCAACAACACGAGCCCCGTCGCAGCCGCTTCTTGATCCGCATGGGCTGTAAGCCCTTCGGTGCGCACATACCATAAATGCACCGCAAGCGTTTCGCCTGGCGCTGTTAAGGAAAATTTTTTCCCCACGTTCAACCCGGCTGTATAAATCAGCGCCGCGGTTTCGCCCATCAACCGGGCGACGGCCACCCCCGTTTGCTCAATAATATCAGCGCCGGCAACGGGCAGTATCAAGCGGATAATCGTTTGCCAGCGGGAAGCGCCCAACGCCCACGACGCTTCTCGCCAACTATCGGGGATTTGCCTTAGCACCTGAACCATCAAAGCGATGGAAAATGGCCAGTTAATTATAGACAGTGCCACAATCCCGCTACCGACCGATACCGGCCAATGCCAGTGAGCAATTGCGACGTCAACGACAATCAACCCTATTATCATAGTCGGTAAACTCAACAAAATTTGCAAGCCTGGATCAAACCACCGGGCGAACTGGCTGCCGTGGTCATATTCCACACGGTAAATGGCATTAAGCAATGCCAAGGGCAACGAGATGAACTGAGTGATCCCCACCATAACGACGGTGTTAACGATTTCGGGACCCACCCCCCCGCTGCCCAACTCTTGTGGTCGTCGAAACACAAAAGCCAGGTTCAACCAAGGCGCTCCTTGCACAATCAGCGGAATGATTACGGATAAGAGCAAGGTCAAAGTCAACAGGGCTATACCGGCCAGCATAAAATGGCCAACACGGCCCTGAGCCGTCGGTTTCAACATTTTTCCACGCTGAGAACCCCGCGTTATCATGTCCCACTTCCTCGCAACCGGTATTGCAGCCACACAATAACCGTCATCAAAATCAGCAGCCACAACGCCATAAAGTCGAGAACATGATGGCCGGGCACACCCACCGGTAACAACGGCAGATCCGTTAATAATTGTGTCGTCAAAGTCGATGCGGGATGAAGTAAGGACGTTATCCGCACCTGTCCGCCGATAACCATTTGCACCGCAATCGTTTCTCCCAAGCCCCGAGCCACGGCAATTAACGCGGCCTGTACGATGCGGGGCCGTGCCGCCGGCAAAATAATATGCCATAGGGTCTGGTCCTCGCTGGCGCCTAGCCCGATCGACCCCTCGATGTAAGATTCAGGGACATGGCGCAAGGCATTGAGTGACAAGATGCTAAACGTCGGCACGATCATTAACGCCAAAACGATGCTGGCCGATAGGGGCCCATACCCCGAGGTGTGGCTTAAACGTCTAA
The DNA here is from genome assembly GCA_021820675.1 of Bacillota bacterium. Taxonomy (GTDB): domain Bacteria; phylum Bacillota; class Sulfobacillia; order Sulfobacillales; family Sulfobacillaceae; genus Sulfobacillus. Next base: position 4,728 of record JAKADI010000055.1, read on the forward strand.
TCCCGGGAACAACCACGGTTAACCCCCACCAGCCGTAAAGGACCGACGGTACAGAAACAAATACGGTTAGGAATCTTACGAATTGCTGTTGCCACTTGCCTTGCAAGATCCTGGATCCCAACACCCCCAACGCAAGACTGCCCGGTATGGCCAACACTAAAGCCAGTAGCGTCACGGTAATGCTTCCGACAATAAACGATCCAATGCCAAAGTGCGATTGGAGAGGATCCCACTGAAATGACGCAACAGAGGAGACAAATCCATGGGTTTGAACAAAGTGCCAGGCCCCGCTGACAATGATGGCGATAAGCACAATCCATATGGCTGCAAAAAGGGCCATGCTCACGTAAGTGACCTGGTCCATAGCCTTGTCGATCTTCAACATGGTGAACCCTCCTCGGACCCTAGGGGATAAATGCCAAATCGAGGCCGCCTCGGATCATTCGCCAGATACTCGGCCAAACTAATGACGAGTGCTCTTGTCTCCCTTCGTATGTACACTGCCGGTTCCGCATAAAGCTTCCGGTTTGACGCTTTCTCCGGCGGTTTCGCTCTATTCCCTACCGCCATAATCTGCACACGCCACAAAGGCATCACCGCCTCGACATAACCAATGGCCCCGGGCGTGTCGGCAACGGTTTTGATGACGGCCCCGTTAGAGAGTTGAATGATACTGTGTGCCGAAAATTGCGACCGGCCCATAAGCCGGGTCTGTACCACTTCCCGTGCTCCAGAACTTAAAGGGCGCGATACCACCACGACAGGCAAATTGTTGCCCCCGACGTCTCGCCAATTGGTAATGGTTCCGTGAAAGAGCTGCCGGGTTTGATCACATGCAATTTGCTTCACCCCAACACCTTGGTGCGCGACAATCACGATGGGAAGCCTCCCTAGCACATAGCGCCGTACGGGAACCCCAATGTAACCAGGAGGCGGCATGACATCCGCTAATGCAATATCCACCTGCCCTGTGGCCAAAGCTCTTAAGCCGGCATACGATCCTCCGCCACTGACTGCAACGTGGACGGGCCCGTACTGTCTTTCCCATTGGGGCAGAACGGCTTTGACATAGCCCAAGCATGAACTCGCGCCCATAATCGTCATCCGTGGGACGACCAGTGGCCGCCGGTTGAACAAATCACCGAAAGATCTCCCCGATGCCAGCAATGGCCCCCATATCAGGCCCATAATCAGTTGACGGCGTGAAAAAATCATCCATCATCCCGCTCACTCTCACTCTCGAATTCCGGCAACCACAGCAAAAAATCGGTCCCCGCTCCTACCGCACTTTTTACTTCTATGCGGCCACGATGCAGTTCCATAATATGTTTGACAATTGCTAATCCCAATCCGGTCCCGCCTGAGGCCCGGGAACGGGCACGATCGACCCGGTAAAAACGTTCAAAGATTCGCGGCACGTCCTGGGGAGGGATCCCAATTCCCGTATCTTTAATGGATACACCAACCATATGATTGGCGATATCCAGAGCCATATCTAGTGTTATCACTCCTCCCGCCGGAGTATACTGCACCGCGTTGGAGACCAGATTCATGAAAACTTCAGCCAACAAATCCGGATCGCCGGCAATGAGCGGCATATGCGACGGAATATGGTTTTCCAATGTCAAATGCGCACCCTGAACGCGCGGACCAAGCTTGACGGCAACCGATTCGATCAATACCGGCACATCAACACCCTGACGGGTCATAGGCATCGAGTGATGTTCCATGCGTGACAGAGTCAATAAATCATCAACAAGACGGCTCATCCGCGTGGCTTCTTCATGGATTAACTCCAAGAATCGACGCCCCGAAGGATCGTCCGGATTATCCAATAATGTCTCGGTAAATCCGCGAATCACGGTCAGCGGCGTTTGCAGTTCATGACTGACATTGGCTACGAAATCTTGTCGCATGCGTTCGACTTGTTTTTGCGCCGAAACATTGCGCGCAACCAATACCGCGCCCAGACCTCCAATCGGCTGATTTAAGGCTCCCACCGTCACTTCTACCACAAAACTCTCGTTATCCGGCGGGCTCCATAAAATGGTATCCGTTCCGCCCTCCCGTGTCACTTTAGTGACGGCATCATCCAAAGCCTTATCCCGAATCACTTCTAGCAGGTGTTTACCCGTGACCGGTTCGTCGCCCAGCCCGAACAGTTCGTAAGCAGCCTGGTTAATGAGAGTAATACTGAGACCATGCCCAAGAATGATGATGCCGTTGGCCATACTACTAAGAATCGCTTCCAGCCTCTCTTTATCTTGCTGCAGATCGTCCGAGCGTTCCGCCAAAACTTCCGCGACCCGGTTCATGCCGTGGGCCAATGAGTCCAAAGGATCCGCTTGATCGAGATAGACCCTGGCCTGTAAGTCTCCCGAAGCCCATCTATCCACCGTTTCGGTGAGTTGCACCACGGTTTCGTCCAACAAGCGATCCCGTTGCCTCAACCATGACGCAAAGTGAATGGCCCAGATCCATGCGATAACATAGAGCACCACCGCTTCCCAGGGACCGTGGGGCGACCTGACGATGACGGTGCCAATGGTGGCGATTAATAAAATAACGAGAGGCAACAAAAAACACCGGTTGCACCTCTTCATAATTCTTTAAACCGGTAGCCTACGCCTCGCACGGTTTCGATAAAACGCGGGGCCTGAAGATCCTCTTGTAACTTTTCACGCAGATGACGAATATGAACATCGACCGTGCGGGCGTCTCCAAAAAAGTCCTGCCCCCACACCTTGACTAATAAATCGTCACGGGTAAAGGCACGACCGGGATTCTTGGCCAAAATGGATAACAATTCGAATTCGGTAAACGTCAATTGCAACGGAGTGCCGTCCAATAACGCTTCACGCTTGTCCAAGGTGATTTTCAACCCATGGTGATCCACGCTTTCAGCTTCCGCAGCATCCTTGTCCACGGGCCGGTTTACACGCCGTAAAATGGCTTTGACACGCGCGACCAGTTCGCGCGGCGAGAACGGTTTCGTGACATAATCATCGGCTCCCAATTCCAGTCCCAGGATCCGATCCAATTCATCCTTGCGCGCCGTCAACATAATCACAGGGATGTCGGTTTCATGCCGAATCGACCGGCACACATCGAGTCCTGATAATCCCGGCAGCATCACATCCAACACCACGAGGTCCGGTTTATCTTGTAAAGCCCGTTTTAACCCCTCTTGCCCATCATTTTCCGTTAGCACGTCAAATCCTTCGCGCCGTAAATTATACGCCACAAGTTCGACAATAGCTGCTTCATCATCCACGACTAACACGCGTGACGGCAAGATCCCCACCTCCTTCGGTGTTAGACGGCATAATGCCTGGCGACGGGTCGGATTGTGGACCCAACGGCTTGGGCCGCGCCAATTGGGTAAAATGTTT
>JAKADI010000056.1 GCA_021820675.1 Bacillota bacterium
TCTTTGCCCTCATTGCGGATTCCGGGATCCTCTTTGGTTTACTTCCAGTTCGTTTTTGCGGCCATTAGTCCGGCGATTTTAGCCGGTGCTGTATTGGGGCGCATGAACTTTAAAGCGTGGATGTTATTTGTGCCCATATGGTCGACCCTGGTCTACAGCGTTAACGCCTTTATGCTCTGGGGAGGCGGGTGGCTGGCTCAACTCGGGGCGGTGGACTATAGTGGGGGATATGTGATTCACGTGGGTGCCGGCATATCGGGATTTGTCGCAGCCATGGTGGTGGGACCGCGCATGATGAAAGACCGCAAGAATTTTAGCGCCAATAATCTGATCTTGGCGTTAGCGGGTGCGGGAATCTTGTGGCTCGGTTGGAATGGTTTTAATGGCGGTGATCCTTATTTTGCCAATGCGGATGCCGGTGCTGCCGTGCTCAACACCAATCTTGCCGCCGGCGTGGCATTGGTCACATGGATGATCATGGACATGTGGTCCACGTCCAAGCCGTCCTTGGTCGGAGCGATTAACGGGATGATTTGCGGGCTCGTGGCGATTACGCCGGCAGCGGGTTACGTGAACGGTTATGGGGCGATGGCCATTGGTGTGGCTGCCGGCGTGATCCCGTGGCTGAGTATGAATAAACTGGGACGCACCAAGCTATTTCGGAAGGTGGACGATACCCTGGGCGTCTTTCATACGCACGCCGTGGCGGGGGCTTTAGGAGGAATTCTGACGGGTGTTTTTGCCGATCCGAGAATGTTTGAGTACTTATCGAAAAAAGCTGGCCAGGGCTTGTCCGTCACCGGCTTATTATACGGGAATCCCCGTCAAGTGCTCGTGCAAATTGTGGCGCTACTGGTCATTGTCGGTTATGACGGCGTTATGACGTGGGGGATTTTGAAAATGATAGGACTCGTGGTGCCACTGCGGGCAAGTGACCGGGAGATGGCTAGTGGCGATATGGCGTTACACGGCGAGGTCTTGGAAGAACCCGAAGAAGAACTGCGGCCCGTAGGCGAAGTTCAAGTGGCCGAAACCTATTAATCGTCTATGGCCCTGAAAACACGCTGTCCTTGTGCCAAGGGAGCGTGTTTTGTTGTGCTATAATAGCTTGCGATGTGAAAGAACGAGGAGGAAATAAGTGGGTGAGCGGCACCAGCCGATTTATTCGCGCCTGCCGCGGCGAAATTCATGATGCCATTCCTGTCTGGTTTATGCGCCAAGCCGGGCGGTATCAGCCAGGATATCGCCGATTGCGGGAACAATATTCTTTTCTGGAAATGGCCCATTCGGAGTCTGTCATCACCGAGGTCACAAGCCGGCCTGTCGAAGAACTGGGTGTGGATGCGGCCATATTGTTTTCGGATATCATGATCCCCTTAGGCCCGATGGGGATTGATTTTACCATTGAAGAACACAAGGGCCCAGTGATCGCCCGGCCTATCCGTACGGCCAAGGATTTAGCGCCATTAAGGCCACTAAGCGCGGAAGAGGATTTGCCAGAGATTTTCCGCAGTATTGAGCGGATTTGTGCCCGTATTGACCCGGTTCCCTTAATCGGCTTTACAGGAGCGCCGTTTACCTTGGCCAGTTACCTCGTTGAGGGCGGGGCCTCAAAATATTATGAACACACCAAAAAGATGATGTGGGAACAACCTGATCTCTGGCGGGAATTGATGGACCGGCTGGCGCACACCGTCGTTGAACACTTAGGTGCTCAGATTCGGCATGGAGCCAGAGCCGTGCAAATCTTCGACAGTTGGGTCGGAGCTTTAGGGGTGGAGGATTACGAACGGTGTGTCTTACCGACGATGCAATGGATTTTTGATCAATTACGCATGTTTGATGTGCCGACGATTTATTTCGGCACGGGTACACCGGCCTTATTGCCGTCTATGAAACACACCGGCGCCAGTGTTTTGGGAATTGACTGGCGCATTCCGCTGGCGACTGTACGCAAGCAATTAGGCTATGAGGTGGCATTGCAAGGCAACCTGGATCCTATGGCACTGCTCGCATCATGGCCGGTGACGTCATCGTTAGCGACTCATATTCTGGATATGATGGCTGGTGATGCGCGTTACATTTTTAATTTAGGCCACGGTGTCCCCCCGGGGGCCAATACGCAGCATCTTAAACAATTAGTCGATTTGGTCCACGCTTATCCTTATCCGGGATCCTAATGAAATCCGTAGCACCCCACCTTGGAGCGCGAAGCTTGCGGAATCCTTCAAACTTCATTGGGTGACCAGGCTGTGCCGCCGGAATCGACAGGACCCCTGGTTAGGGCTTCGGGGAGCGAGTGGCACTGGTGAGTCGGCGTAGAGCGGGGAATGCTCGCATTGCCCGCTCTGTAGTTCATCGTTAAACGCCACCTCGGGTTAGCGCTGGCCGTGCGAAGAGAGGAAGCGAACCACTCGAATCTTGGCGGGGAGACGGTGAATACCTAAGAAGGGAGGCGGTGGTCCTCCCTGCTCTAAAGGACGGAGTCCCCACGCCGCGAATAATGATGATGATTACAGGGGGATGATTTGGTGACAGGGGTTTTAGTGATGGCTTATGGATCACCCCAGGGTTCCGATGATGTGTTGCGCTACTATACGCATATTCGGCATGGACGCGCCCCTAATGCGGAGCAAATGGCCAATCTGCGAATGCGTTATGAAGCCATTGGCGGATTTTCTCCATTGACCGCGATTACCCAACGACAGGCCCAAGGATTGCAAAAGGCGTTGGACCGGTTGTATCCTGGGGCGTTTGGCGTCTTTTTGGCCCTGAAACATACCCCGCCCTTTATTGCGGATACCGTGTTAGAAATGGCCCATGCCGGTATCGACCATTTTGTAGCGCTGGTCCTGGCGCCTCATTATTCGCCTATGAGTGTCGGCGCGTATTTTCGCGATATAGAAGACACCTTGCATAGGCACAATCTCTCCATGGCCTGGTATGGTATTTTGTCATGGCACACAGAAGCTCTGTTTATCACGTTGATCACGCAAAGGCTACGCAGGGCGTGGGAAAAGTTTACGCCGGATGAATTAGCGGATTTGGTGACCGTTTTTACGGCCCATAGCTTGCCGCAGAAAATTCTTGAAAGCCAAGATCCTTACCCTTTTCAACTTCAGGAGACGGGAGAATTGGTCGCTCGGCAGATGGGTCTTGCGCGCTACCGGTTTTCTTGGCAAAGTGCGGGTCGGACTAAAGAGCCATGGATGAAGCCCGATATCGTTGATGCGGTCCGCTTGTTGGCATCTGAGGGGCACAAGGCGGTGTTGGTTTGCCCGGTGGGTTTTGTTTCGGACCATTTGGAAGTCCTCTACGACTTGGATATCGAATGTCGTCAGGCAGCTCAACAAGCGGGGGTCCATATGGAAAGGACATCGTCCTTCAATGATGATCCCAATTTTTTGGCCATGCTGGCGAAACTGGTAGCCAGGACAACTCAAACCCCGTTCGGAATGAGGGAACCATGATGAAGGTAGCGATAGTTGGAGGGGGGATCACGGGACTGGCCAGTGCGTATTATCTCGAACAGTTCTGTCCTGGCCTTGAGATGGATCTGTATGAAGCCCATACGCAACTAGGCGGCCATGTCCGCACGGATACGCGTTATGGTGTGGTGATAGAAGGCGGTCCAGACTCCTTTTTAGCGACCAAAACTGATCTTGTGGAGTTGTGCGAGAGAATTGGGTTGGGGTCGCGCCTGATTGGCACGAATCCGCGCGTCAAAGGCGCCTATATTTTTTGGAACGATCGCTTCTACACGATTCCCGAGGGAATTCAAAGTGGGGTGCCCACCAAGGCGCAATCGGTTTTAACGAGTCCTTTGCTGTCCCTATCCGGAAAAGTCGCTTTGCTGAAGGACTTTATTGTACGAAGGGGCCCTCATAGCGATCAATCCCTGGGCCGCTTCCTCCGCCGGCACTTTGGCAATCAGTTGGTGGACCGCCTGGCCGCGCCGATGTTGTCGGGAATCTTTGCCGGCGATATTGACCAAATGAGTTTACACGCGACATTCCCCCATCTGCTGGCCGCTGAAAAGCGATCGCGGTCGGTCTATTTAGGGTCGCGTCGCCGGGAATCCCCTTCTCCCAACACCTTTGTGAAAAGGTATCACAGTGTCTTCTTAACTGTGGACCGGGGCTTGGATCACATTGTCATGGGGATCAGTCAAGCATTGCGGCGCACGCATACGATCTTGGGAATCCCGGTCGCTCACATCGAGCCGGGGAATAAGCGGGCCTGGTCAGTCGCTGCAGGAGAACTGTCAGCGGAATATGATGCGGTGATTGTGAGCACCCCGGCTTTTGTCAGCGCCCGGCTCATGCCTTTTTTGCCTCAGGAGGCGACTTCGATTCTGCAAAATATTCCCTATGCGGATTTAGCGGTCATGGGCGCCGTCTATGATCCCGAGGATATTCCGATCAAAACGGATAAGACAGGGTTTTTAATTCCTAGACAGCAAGGAATGAAGATGACTGCCGTGACGTGGGTTTCGTCGAAGTGGCATTACCCGTATGTGCGGCCTGATTTCGTGCTGCGCGCTTTTTTTGGCCGCATGGGTGAGAACATTTTAGACCATGATGATGAGACACGTGAAGGTCTGTTCCGGGATGAAATCCGCCGGACTATGCACATCACTCGAGACCCCGGGTACCTTAGGATATTTCGCATACCTCGTGGTATGCCGCAATATGTTGTCGGGCACCTGGAGCGCATGGCCACCTTGCGCCGCTATGTAGCTTCGTATCCTCATTTGTACGTAATCGGGGCCTTTGATTCCGGAGTCGGGATGCCGGACCGGGTTAAACAGGCTAAAGAGACAGCCGAAAAATTAGGACACGCCTTAGAGTCCTCGGAAATATTACCCAAGACGTTATCTTAAGAGCGATTACACGGGTGCGATGGTCACGAATTGTGGCGGGTCCACTTAACCGTCGTGAGAAATATGCTGTAAAACGTGGGAATTTATACCACGTACTCAGAATGGTTTCGTACCAGAATACCATTTATGGGCTGGAAAGTGTTAATACAAAGTGTGGTTTAGCCAGACGACGCTAATGGAGATCTATACCGACCGGGAGCGGTTGTTACTGGGTTTCCTATTCAGGGCAACGATAAAAGCCAAACGTGGCCTGGAAAAAAGAACACTTCAATGGGTAGAAGAAGACAATCCGGATCATCCAGAACGATTCCATTGGCATTGGATTCTGCGTGGTGCCCGTGAACATTGTGGGCGAGAAATCCATGACGACCGAATTGCTGAATTGGTCGGGCGACCTTATCGCGATTCTCAAGGGGATCCCTCTTTCTTCGATTCGCGGGACCCGGCACCAAATTTTCGGGAAGGGGCTTGACATTTTCTTAGGATCCGGGACATCATGAAGTCAGGCAATTGTTTCATCGACTGATACGAACCGTGGTTGCGCTGTTGTCGCGTGAAATTCTAAATCGTACTGAATTGTCGCTAGGGGTGTCCGTCATAAGGGACTGAGAACGGCCACAGCCGTACCCTTCGAACCTGAAATGGTTAGCACCATCGTAGGGAAGCGAGTGCCATCCGCTCGCATGCGGATTTTTTTTGTTGGGGCGGGTAGAAAATGCTCATTGGTGTCATGGATATACCGCGGTTTCCGCATCATGCATGGTCGATATTACCCGATTTACAAGGTCTTTTGGACGGCCTCGTCGTGCGCGACAAAGTCGGTTTGGCTCCTTCCGTGTTGTGGACAGCTAAAGAGATTCGTGCGATTGCCCCTGACCTCCCTTTATGGATTAATTCCTATGTGTCTGTGGCTCTTTGTGTGCCTGCTGATGCCTTGACATTGCCAGCTGATGCCTCGCCGGCGGCTTCGGTCCGGAGGCTATGGAATAGGCCTATTATGGCTTCCGTGCATAATCTTCAGGAACTGGAGTACCACCGGGGAGCGGATTACTATTTGTGGGGTCACGCTTTTCCATCCACATCAAAACCGGGATTGGAACCTAGGTCCTGGGAGGATTTGCTGGGCATTGTGCACAATGCTGATCGTCCGGTGCTGGCCATTGGCGGCATAAACCCCGGGAATATTCAAAAATTGGCGGCAACAGGGATTTACGGGGTTTGCCTGGCCGATGGGCTGTGGTGCGCGACTGATCCCGTCAAAGTCTGTCAACAACTTAAAAGGTCCGTTGCATTTATGAATGGGACGGCGTGAGGAGGGATGGCATGCGACTGATTATTAACGGGGAATCGCGTGATCTGCAAGATGTCCGTACTGTCAAAGAACTACTGGATGTCTTAGGTGTCGATCATCAAACCGTTGCCGTCATGATTAATGGTGAAATTGTTGGACGCGGCGATTTCCAGAAGAGTGCGCTGGAAACCCAAGATGCCGTCGAGATCGTGCGATTTGTAGGAGGGGGCTAAGCCATGTCAAATGTTTTGCGTGTTGGCGATTATACGTTTCAATCCCGTTTGATTGTCGGTACCGGGAAATACCAAACGCATGAGATCATGCGAGATGCCATCCAGGCGTCGGGTACGGAATTGGTCACAGTGGCGCTGAGGCGTGTCAATCTGAATAACCCCGGCGAACCATCCCTGTTGGACTTTATTCCTAAACATACCCGTATTCTTCCCAATACGGCGGGGTGTTACACCGCTCACGAAGCGATTTCTGTGGCCCGTCTCGCCCAGGCCGCGGGCATCGGCAATTTGGTTAAACTGGAAATTATTGGCGATCAAGATTTATTATGGCCCGACCCGGTTGAAACGCTTGAAGCCACGAAAATTTTGGTGCGGGAAGGTTTTACCGTTATGGTTTACACGACACCGGATCCAGTACTGGCCAAATACCTGGATAAGGCAGGGGCTCACGCTATTATGCCGCTGGGATCCCCGATTGGTTCGGGACAGGGGGTTCTGGACGTGGGGGCGGTCGCCTGGTTCAAGAAGCGCGTCTCGGTCCCGGTCATTGTCGACGCGGGCATTGGTAGCCCGCAAGATGCGTGTTTGGCAATGGAAAGCGGAGCGGATGCCGTTTTGATCAATACGGCCATCGCGCAAGCCCAAAATCCCGTGCTCATGGCCCAAGCCATGAAACTGGCCGTGGAAGCCGGACGTTTGGGATTTGAAGCCGGGCGGATGCCGCGACGCCTGGAAGCTGCCCCGTCGTCTCCCGCCGCCGGGATGATTGGCGCGACTCAGAAGTAACATGGTTATCACCGACAAAGAACGGGTAAGACGTCTCGTGTCCCTGCCAGACGCCAAAGCCTCGTGGGCCGAACGTCTGCGTCAGAGTAGGGTAGCGATGGTGGGAATGGGTGGTTTAGGCAATGCTTCGGCGGCATATTTGGTCGCTCAAGGGGTGGGGCATGTGATTCTGGTGGACCCTGATCAGGTCGATGGCCATAATCTAGGCCGACAAATCCTGTTCCAACCGCCGGATATTGGCCGGATGAAAGTGGATGCGGCCAAAGAGCGCTTGCAACAGATGGCGCCAGAGGTTTCGGTGCGCACGGAGGCCGTGGCGCTGGACGGGGATAATGCGGACGAGCTCTTATCAGGTTATGACGTCGTGGTGGACGGATCGGACAATTGGGCGACTAGGGTGATTTTAAACCGTTTTAGTGTGCGTCAGAACATCCCGGTGGTCTTTGCCGGCGCTATTGGATATGAAGCGCAGGTCTCGGTGATCAAGGGTGGAAGGCCCTGCCTGGAGTGCTTATTTGGAGATACGCCGTTAGCCGACCAAAATTGTGCGGTGATGGGGGTGCTAGGACCGGTGGTAGGCATGGCGGGGACAATCCAAGCGCAAGAAGTGTTAAAACTTTTATTGAATACCGGTAAACCCCTTCAGGGACGCATCTGGACGTATGATGCATACCGGGGCATATCGCGGATTGTCGGTTTCCCGACCCGGCCCGGTTGTTCAGCCTGTGGAGGGGAAGCATGACGGATACGGCAGAGCAAGATTTTATTGTGGTCGGCTCGGGTATCATTGGATCTATGGTGGCCTATCGCCTGGTGACTCATGGTTTTTCGGTCATGTTGAT
>JAKADI010000057.1:0-7079 GCA_021820675.1 Bacillota bacterium
GATCTGAACGGACAATCCGGTTTCTTCTGAAAACTCTCGCATTAAGCCATCTTCCAGCGATTCCCAGGGCTCGATTCCACCTCCGGGTAAATCCCATTTTTGGGTAAACCGCGATAACGACAACAACACCTGGTTGTCTTTTAAGAGCAACCCATAAGCGCCTGGTCTAAAACGAATCTCTTGAGGAGAAAAATCCCGCATGCGGCCAGATAAGTCTGCGATTCGGATAGCTTCGGTTGGAGGATGTGGCTTAGGCATGCTTCTGCTCCCTTCCATCCCTTCTGTTCTCTGCCTTCTCAGCCGCGTATTCCAAATAGACAGCTAGATGTTGTACCATATTCCCATTGCCATACCGGCGTATCGCTCCCTGGCGCATTTGTAGGTGGCAACCGGGATTATTTACGACGATGATATCCGGATGAACCGACTCTAACGTGTCCATTTTTTCCGCAAGGATAGCCAAGGCCCAATCTGGATGCTCAATATTATAGATACCAGCCGACCCACAACACCGATCTTGTCCGCTATAGGGAATAAACGTGTCGCCGGGAACATTCTGGAGCAATTTGACACTGTCCTCACCAGCATGTTCCACATTCACCAAGTGACACGAATTTTGCAACGCAACCCGATGATTCTGACCTTGTAACGGAACCCGTTCCGCGACCGTACGAAACACCGTCGCCCAATCACGAACCCGCGCGCTAAATTTCCGGGCTCGTTCGGCCCATGCCACGTCATCAGTTAATAGTTCGTCATACTGCATCAACATGGCTCCACACCCACCCGCAGTGTTCACGATCGGGACAGTACGTGTCTCAAATGCCTCAATATTTTGCCGGGCAAGTTCTTTAGCCTCCTCCACATGTCCACTATGAAGGTGAAGTGCCCCACAACATGCTTGATGTATAGGACTGGAGACTGTCAGCCCGCCCCGGGCCAATAGATTTTTAGCAGCTTGATTAGCATCAGGAAACTGTGCCGACATAACGCAACCCTCAAAGAAATCAACCGGCGAGGTCGACTGTGGCTGACGAGCCACTGGCTGAATCTCTTGCTCCGCATAACCTAAGAACGGTGTTAGAATCTGAAAACTAGCAGGATGAGGGAATTTCTTGAGACGATTTCCAATGTTTATTGCCATCCGAAGCCGGGAAGGGTGTTTGACAAGCCGTAACAACTGTCGAGTCGCAAACGATAGCGAAGAGGGTCTAGAACTGTGAAGAAGGTGGCGCCCTGCCTCTAACACCCGGTGATACTTTACTCTCGACGGGCACGCGCTTTCACAAGCCCGGCAATCTAAACAGTACGTCAACGATTCTTCGAGTCCCGTGCCAATACTGATTTCGCCGCGTAACGCCGCTTCAACCATAGCAATCCGCCCCCGCGGCGAGTGGAGTTCGTTGCTCGTAAGTTGGTATGTGGGGCAAGCAGGCAAACAGAACCCACATTTGTTGCAATGGTCTATCTCACCTCGGGCCAGAACCCATGATGGTTGTGCGTCGATGGCTCATTCCCCCTAGATTCTTGGTATTTAGAAATATTCCGTGTCCGCAGGATGAATTGTCATGGTTGAAGGCGGCCCGTAAGAAATACCGGTCTACGTGTAAAATTCATGGACACAGACAAAACCGTTCGGTTATGCCTAGCATAAATGCTAGTCTTTCCGACGTTGCCCGTGACTCTCCCGTCCATAAACGCGCATCAAATCAACAAGATTCAGCGTATTGGTTGGTATAAATACTTCAGAAGGCCATAACAGGCACTTGCATGTTTCATGGAACCTTTAATATATGTCGCGCATTTTGAGGGTCTCCCTGGGTCTACCACATTAACGCATGCCCAGGCAGTGGGCGACGACGGCTATCAATAAACTTTGCCATGTCATCGGTCAACGCCTTCTTCTCATACTGTGCCTCGCCATCTTTCGAGCGTTCTGGCATTTCCTCCAGCGTGTACAACTCATCCAAAGAATCGATGCGGTCGACAAAAAGAACCCCTTCCAAGTGATCGACTTCATGTTGGACAATTCGGGCGTCAAATCCCTCAAAGCCCCGTCGAAACGGCTTACCAGTTGTGTCTATGCCCGACAGTTCAATGTATTCGGCACGCCTGGTAGGTCCGTAAATTCCTGGAACGCTTAAGCAGCCATCATAGTCCTTAAGTTCACCTCGAGTCTTAATAATTTTCGGATTTACCATAATTTCCGGGAAATCCATTTTCGATCCCTTCCAAATAAATACTCGTTTTGCCGAACCAATCTGTGGAGCTGCAATACCGTAGGCCGCAACGGTTGGCCACGTGTCAAACAAATCAGTAAACAGTTGCTGACTATCCGCCGTAATCACCTTGACCCGTGTCGTTCGGGTTCGCAAAAACTCATTATGTGCCGTGATAGTCCAAATTGCCTGTTCCAATAGACTCCCCTCATCCGTAAGCATGATGTTAATCCCATTCGATTATACCTAGACGTTTAAACCGTTCCTGAATATAGTCGACAGGAGTATGTTCCACTCCATTATACCCCGGTTTTGTATAAACGTTCAGAGCATCTGGAAATGCGTCGCGCAATATCCGGCGGATGCGACGACCCGCCGAGTCCGCATCAGTAAATATCACAACGATATGATGTTTCACAGCTTTTCGAATTCGTTCCAAGCGGTCCTGATTGGGTATGCCAAATGTCGGAATAATGGGAACTTCGGGAGGAAGTACCGATTGAAGGCGGGAGCGATCATTCTTTCCTTCGACAATAACCGCAAACGTTTCACTAGCCATCAACAAATGACCTCCTTGGGAACCGTGCAGGTAACGATCAACGTTAGAACTTGCACCGTTCCAAAGTAAACGCAATCTGCATCGCGGCATCTTTGATATAATGCTGAGCATGGGTCATTGCTTCCTCTAACGAAAGAGGGCCGGGGACCATTGGATAGATCAAGTTCATGCCCCTGTGATACAACGATTCCACCCGACCTGTACGGCTGCCAACAATCGCGATCACCGGTTTATTCTTTATGCGGCAACGGTGAGTTATCATGTCGACTAATTTTCCTTGTAATGTTTGTGAATCTAATCTTCCTTCACCAGTTATCACACAATCCGCCCAGCCTATCCAATGATCCAACGACACCCACTGGGCGATACGTTCCGCTCCAGATTCCAGAAGTCCCCCCAAGCACAGTACCCCAAATCCCATTCCGCCAGCACTACCGGCCCCCGGATATTGGTCCCATGTACACCCGCTTTCTTGAGTAACGCGCGCATAGTGCATCATATCTGCGTCCATTGATTCGAGGCGGTCTGAGGGAATCCCTTTTTGGGGGCCAAACACGAATACCGAGCCATTGGGCCCGGTTAACGGGCAGCTCACATCCGTTAGTCCAACTAACGGTTTGGCCAGAGGTCGAATCTTGGCATAAGCGACATGGCCTAATGAAGTGCCCATAGGCGACAAGGCCTGTCTATGGCGGTCCAAAAACTCACCTCCTAGTGCCGCCAGTAACCCCATTCCACCATCAGAACTGCCACTGCCTCCTAGAGCCACAACTATTTGTTTGACTTGTGGATGACTTACAGCGTGATGAATTAGCTGACCCGTACCGAAACTTGTTGTGGCATCGCCCGGCTGGATTTGATAAGCGGGGTCGACGAAACCGGATCCCTTAGCAGCTTCAACAACTCCGATGTCGTTCCACAACATCCAATATCCCAAGTTTGGCCGTCCGTAAATGTCCTGGCATTCTGCAGGAATTCTCTGACCACCCAAAAACTCTACGACTTGAGCCGTGCCTTCTCCTCCATCGGCAATCGGGAGAACGTGAACGTTCCACGTCGGAAAAGCTTCCAGAAAGCCGCTTTCCACAGCATTCCCGGCCTCAATAGAGGATAGCGATCCCTTAAAGGAATCGACTGCCACTAATACGTTCACATTGAAGTCCCTCCTGGAAATTATTTTACCATTGGTGTCGGCGCTTTCTATCGTCAATTTTGGCGCATGGACTTGCTAACGTCTTCAGCAGCGGATACGAAAAAATGCTCATGGTTTTGTTATACTATGAAAAACTCTTTACTTCTCTAAATGCCGTATCAACCCACCGCCATTCGTCAAAAGAGGTGTGATGTTGTATGTCGTTTGTAACATTTGGCACGAAAACTCAATATTATCCACTTGGACAAGGTACCTGGTGCATAGGCAATGACCCGTCAGTATTTGCGCACGAAGTCCAAATCCTACAAGAAGGAGTCCGGCATAATCTCGCAGTCATCGACACCGCCGCGATGTATGCCGAAGGTGGTGCAGAAAGGGTCGTAGCTCGGGCTATCCAGCCTTATCGCCGCGATGTCTTTGTCGTGACGAAAGTATGGCCAACAAATGCCAGTAAAGCAGGTGTCATAAGTTCCCTAAAAAATTCTCTTCGTCGACTTGAAACCTCCCATGTCGACTTGTTTCTGCTACACTGGCCAAGCGCTCATTATCCCTTGAGAGAAACCATGGGAGCTATGGCTACAGTTTACGAAGAAGGATTGACCAAAGCCATAGGCGTCAGCAATTTTAATGTGGATCTATTGAAACAAGCGCAAAAATTCTTAGGTCCAATTCCCCTAGTGGCGAATCAGATTGAATACTCGTTAATGGAACGGGCAGCTGAAGTCAGTGTTATCCCTTATTGCCAAGATCACAACATTACAATTATGGCGTATTCGCCGATTAAGCGCCTCAATTCCTTATCACAAGATGATCCCAAACGTCAGGTTCTACGCCAACTTGCCAGACAATACGCGACAACGGAACATGTTATTGCCTTGACATGGGTGATTCGGCAATCCAACATCATTGCCATTCCTAAGACATCGCAGTATCGCCACCTATCCGAAAATATCCTCGCGTTCACATTAAAGCTCTCGTCGGAGGACGAAGAGCGCCTGGATATGGCCTTTCCCCGGCCGCCGCATGATCTAAGCGTTCAATGGCTTTAAGGTGTTGAATTCATCCTTGTTCATCGGTGGGATTATTGGCGTCTCCCCACCACTTCAAAAAAAGATCCATCGACTTGCGGCGTACGCGCATCTCGTCAGCCCACTGTTTCAGCGACGCAACTCCCGTATCGGTGATGCGGTAAAAACGTTTCGGCGCACCTTGATCTTCCGTTACCCACGAAGACGATACGGAACCTTGATTTTCTAAATCACGCAATAATCTGTAAACTCCACCGCTATCGATAATCCAAACGGGAGGAAGTTCATCTTGCAAGCGTTTCAGGATAGCTCCTCCGTGCATGGGCTGTTGATATATAAAGAGTAATATAAATGCTTCTAAGTGCTTGCCAGTTTGATACCGTCTCCCTGGTTCCATGGCATTTGGCATAAACGACCCCTTTTTTCATGAAATTCTGTCCTTACCTTAACAAAAAGAGCAGGCTGCCATTAATCGAGGGCTACAATCACCAAAGACTAATGGCCCCCCTGTCCACCATGTCATCATAAGAGGAGCTAATGCTCCCCTACCTGGTCAAATCCTTTCTCTAAAACATTCAGTCCTTCCTCAAGCACATCTTTTGGCGTGTTGAGAGGAGCCAAAAATCTGATCACATTACCGTACACACCGGCCTTAAGGATAATCACCCCATGATGAAGAGCATAATTTGATACACGGGTGGTCAAATCCCCATCGGGTTCCTTGGTCTTAGCGTCTTTGACCAGCTCAATAGCTACCATAGCACCCAATCCCCGAACGTCTCCGATCGCTGGATATCGACTCTTCATGGCGGTAAGCCGCCCCATGAGATATTCTCCTTGCTGCCTTGCCTGCTCAAGCAAGTTTTCTTCTTCAAAAATATCCAGAACAGCATTAGCCGCCGCCGTTGCCAAGGGATTACCCACATAGGTTCCGCCGAGTTGCGAATCTCCTGGTCCATTCATCACTTCCGAGCGTCCCATAACCCCCGACAATGGCACTCCGTCCGCAATGGATTTGGCCATAGCGAGTAAATCAGGGCGGATCCGGGAATGTTCCGTGGCAAAAAACTTACCGGTGCGCCCAAATCCCGTTTGAACTTCGTCCACGATGAGCAAAATTCCGTGGCGTTCAGTGAATTCCCGTAACCACGGCAAAAAATTCGGAGGGGGCACCACGAATCCGCCTTCCCCTTGAACGGGTTCCACAATGACAGCGGCCACATCTTCGGGAGCGACCTGAAGCGTTAATGCCTGCTCGATAGACTGGTAGCATTGCAGACCGCATTCATGGGTTCCATAATCTGATGCGTAGGGACATCGGAACGGATAGGGGAACGGAACTCGGTAGACTTCAGGTGCAAAAGGTCCCATCCCTGCCTTATAGGGATGAACCTTACTCGTCAACGTCATGGCCATCAGAGTGCGCCCATGAAATGCCCGTTCGAATGCAATAATTCCCGTTCGTTTCGTATAAGCTCTTGCAATCTTAATCGTATTCTCCACAGCTTCAGCCCCGGAATTAAAAAAGATCGTCTTAGCCGATCCTCCACCGGGAAATCGCGCGTTTAATCGTTCCGCCAATCTTATATAACTTTCATAGGGGACCATGGTAAAGTCCGTGTGGAGGAAGCGGTCGACTTGTTCATGAAGGGCTTTGCGAACCTTGTCATGCGTATGCCCCACGTTCAACACGCCAACCCCCCCGCTTAAGTCGATGAAGGTATTGCCATCAATATCCCGCAATAAGGTACCGTGAGCGCTGTCAACAACAATAGGAGCATATACAGACGTTGCCCGCGGTGTCGCTTTATCTATCCGAGACAAGACGGCGCGTGATCGGGGACCAGGAATTTCTGTCTTCAGCGTTATATATTTAGTCGTTGTGGCCATGAAGAAAAGCCTCCTTTGCCGATTCAAATGTCAATCATCAATTTGTGCGCGTTGCAGCTTGCCACTATAATCCACATATACGGCTTTCCATTCCGAGAAGAAATCCACAGCTGCCGTACCGGCTTCCCGGTGACCATTACCCGTTCCCCTTGTCCCGCCAAAGGGAAGATGAATTTCCGCACCAGTCGTGCCTGCGTTAATGTAAACAATGCCGGTCGCCAAATCCCTGA
>JAKADI010000057.1:7089-8024 GCA_021820675.1 Bacillota bacterium
GGTTGACATCACGGGTAAAAATGGAGGAACTCAGTCCATAAGTCACCTCGTTGTTGACCTGGATTGCCTCATCGAGAGATTTGACTTTAATCATGGATAAAACCGGGCCGAAAATCTCTTCTTGGGCAATTCGCATCGACATCGCCACATTCGTAAATAGCGTAGGAAGAAAGAAGTTACCGGACGATAGGGTCGGTTCGCGAGGAACATCTCCGCCCATCTCCAGATGTGCTCCTTCCTCTTGGCCAATTTGCACATAGTTCCGTACCTTCTCTACAGCTTGACGGCTGATCAAAGGCCCAATATCGGTTTGTTCATCCAAACCGTGCCCTAAGCGCAATTCGGCGATACGTTCCTTTAATCGGTCACGCACAACCTCATAAATACCTTCTTGAACGATAAGTCGCGAACATGCCGTGCAACGCTGTCCGGACGTTCCAAAGGCACTCCATATTATGCCACTAATCGCTAAATCTAGTTCTGCATCATCTAAAACAATGATGGCATTCTTACCACCCAACTCTAAGGATAAACGTTTAAGCCCGGACCCCGTCACTTCGGCTACATGTCGTCCGGTCTGGTTAGACCCGGTAAAGGACACCAAAGCGACATCCGGATGGCGGATGAGAGTTTCTCCGATTTCATTCCCCAAACCAAAGACCAGATTGACAACCCCGGCTGGCACTCCCGCCTCTTCCAATATCTTGACCAACTCATAGGCCAACCTGGGGGTTTGAGACGCGGGTTTAAACACAACCGTATTCCCCGTAACTAGGGATGGAAATATTTTCCATGTAGGGATGGCCATAGGGAAATTCCATGGCGTGATAATCCCTACCACGCCTAGGGGCTCTCGGGTTGTATATTGGAGCGTCCCAGGATTCGCTGCCGGGATCACATCCCCCATAGTGCGTGCACCTTCACCCCCGTAGTAA
>JAKADI010000058.1 GCA_021820675.1 Bacillota bacterium
ATCAATTGTTCCCAAGAGCATCATCAAGTCGAATAGAGCCCGAATGCTTTGAAAACCATTGCTATGGGCGGCAAGTCCGCGCATGGCATGAAACGCGACGGGACGGCCCAGTGTGTGACTATACTGTGTACCATAAAAGTCGGTCCACGGTTGCGGTAATATTACCGGATGATTCATTGCGGTTTGACCCATTTCGAGGGCCAATCGCACAATCGTTTTACGCGGAACATGGGTAATACTTTCTGCCCAGGTCGGCGTACATGTTCTCAGGCGATTTTTCAAAATTTGAAAAGCCGGCATAAACGTTCGTCCCTGATAGGTATAAGTTCCCTCCAACTGCCCTAATCCCTTGGCTTTTTTAAAGGGCACAAACTGTCCGGAGGACAATACGACCATCATATCGCCGTCATCTGCGTGCCAAATGCGTCCGTCTTGAGCCGTTCCCGGTGCATGTTCCACCAAGGCCGCCGCATTGGTATAACGCCTTAAAAATTCGACATCATACAATTCTTCCTGAACCAACACGTGCATGAGAGCCATCAGCAAAGCACCATCTGTTCCGGGATGAATCGGGACCCATTCGTCAGCTAAAGCCCCGTACCCACTGCGAACGGGATTAACGACGACGAAGCGACCACCATGGTCTTTTAACTTGGAAATCGCCAACTTCAAAGGATTGGAGGGGTGATCTTCCGCGACACCTATCAAGATAAACATCCGCGCGTGTTCCACGTCAGGCCAGCCAAACTCCCAAAAGCTTCCCCCGATCGAATACATGCCTCCTGCTGCCATATTGACCGAGCAAAACCCACCATGAGCGGCCCAATTGGGCGTGCCAAATTGCTTGGCCCAATAGCCGTTGAATGCTTGCATCTGGTCCCGACCCGTAAAATAGGCGAGACGTTCCGGATTCGTACGGCGAATATCTCGAAGCCATTGTTCCACCGTGGAAAGCGCGGTTTCCCAACTAACGGGTACCAGCTCCCCTGATCCGCGTTCACTGCCAGGAGCCCGCATCATGGGTTGTGTCAGCCGTGCCGGAGAATATTGGGTCATGATGCCAGCTCCGCCTTTCGCGCACCAGACCCCGTGGTTCACTGGCGACTCGGGAATTCCCGAAATAAACCGGATACGCTCGTCCTCGACGGTTACTTCGATCCCACAGCGGCATGCACACATGTAGCACGTGGTATGCACCTTGCGACTCGACGCAGGCTGCGATTGAGCGGACGTATTCAGGTCTTGCAATGATTGCGCATTCTTATCTGTGGCCATAACCTTCTCCCCTCGCACTGAAACAAATATTTCTCAATCTATTCTAAGGTTACCGTCGTCCTATTCGCGTACAGAATACCTGATAGCGGCTTTCATCATTTCTTATATCCACATTTAATAAACTTTGCCGAAGGATTTTGAATTTTTTCATGGGAGTTCATGACTTATCGCAAATGGTTTACTAAGAGTTGCAGACCTCCATCCACCGTTGAAGATTGGTGATGACAGTCGGGTAAGCCAACGGTGCAGCAAAAGGCCACAAATACGCTCCCTATCGTCATAAGTGTCTCGGTCCGAAAATTCGTGACAAAAAGAGGTAACCCCCGCTATTTTTTTACTGGAAGGAGATTTATACTGAGGGTGATATAGAGTAGACCGTGTTCAATTTGATGAGAATTCACGAAGAAGCAACGGATGATTCAGCAGCGATAACTGCGCCGGTGCTTGCACATGGTATTGGATTAGTCAGCATTTCAGCGAGATAGGTTTTTATCAAGGAGTGATAGTCGTGCTACGATTTCTCGTACTCATTACACCACTGTTTTGGGCGGTCGTCTTGTATCTGATGTGGCAACGACAAAAACATCGCCGCCTTCAGGGTTCTAAGTCATTGCCTAAAAATGGTGCAGGGAAAAACCCGCAATCGACTAAGCTCGCACGGGTCATTGTGTTATATCCTGATCCTCCACCATCTGCCTCGGCCCATTTGAACGAGGATCATCCCGACTAAGAATTGTGCGATGTCACGGATCGCGGATAATCTCGACTGGCGAGGCCCATTGCACAAGACATCCACCAGCTGGCTTAAGGATTTGTTCAACGAACGACGTTAATAGCGTCATGCGCGCTGCTGGTTCTAACGGATCAAGGAGAATGGTCTCGGCAAGGCGCCCTAGTTCAGGTTGTCGTTTAATAAAATCCGTTAAAATGTATTTTGACTTTGGCTGCCACCATTGATGAAATTTATAGTACCCTTCTATGGCCAACTGCATGCATAAAGGTATGAGGTACATCGTTGTGAGAGGGCTTTTTTCGATACAACCGGCCACGTCTTTAACCATATCGCACACGCGGTATCGCCACAGATCAATCTCACCCTCCCCAAATCCCCGCCGAGGCGAGTTCCATTGACATTGCGCCATCTGCGTCAGGTTTTTCACGATTCCCTCGGGATCGAAGAGAATTTGACCGTGAACAAACATCCACACGGTTGGCGAATTGTCGTCGTGAAATTCGCGCATGATCCTTTCCGCAGGATTCAAAAACAGCTCAATCTCCTGGTGGTTCCACACTTGTAACCGCCGTTGCCGCCACAACTTATCGTGCACGACGATGAAGTCCCAATCGCTCCACGCATCGTCAGACTGAGTTGCGCGAGACCCCGTCAACAGGATACCTCGTAAATGATTTCCCAGTTCCTGCCGCATCTGGCGGATGACAAAATCCGTTACTGTATCCAATAGATGGTAAACCTCCTCCGCGTCAATACCCACGCTCACGGTCCACCACACCTTGTAGAGGCTCGTGATGAAGATACCTAAGCACATTCGCCACGAAGAATCGAGCAACCTGTTCATCGAGGCTTGGTCCCGCAATGTGCGGAGAGATTCGCACACGAGGCAATTTCCACAAAGCATCTTCAGGCGGCAAGGGCTCTGTCTCAAACACATCCAACACCGCTCCGGCGATTTCCCCTTGGTGCAACGCATCCACGAGATCGCCTTGATGTAAAATCTCACCCCGTCCCACATTAATGATTATGGCTTGGGGCTTCATTGCCCGCAATATCGTACGATTAACAACATACTGTGTTTCGGCGGTAGCCGGTAAGGTAAGGACTAAATAGTCCAGGCTCCTCACAAACTCGGGCCACTGGGCAGGGGTAAACCCAAAGTCGACCAATCCCGGTTTGGCACTTCGGCTTAACCCATAGACCACCATATCAAAGACTCGGGCCTTTCGCACCAACTCCCGACCGATGGATCCCAGGCCCGCAATGCCAATGGCTTGACCCTGTAGGGAACCTACAGCAAAGGGTTTCCATATTTTTTGCGATTGCTGTTGACGCGCGAGATCTAAACGCCGGACGTCCGCTAACAACTCGGCAAAGACGAATTCGGCAATGATTGGACCGAATTGGTCCACAATCCTCGTAATCATAACGGTCGGAGATAAATCAGGATTGGCAATTAAATCATCCACACCCGCGCCCATAGACTGTACCCATTTCAGATGACAAGCTTTCCCATAAAGATGCGGCGGAACCTTCCATCCAAAAACAATCTCCGCCATGGGAAGAATTTCTTCTAGTTCGTGTAAATCCCGGGCCATTATAACTTGACCGGGACAATGCATAATCTTGAGGATCTCCTTGAGATGCTCGTGTCCAGGCCCGTATACGACAATAATTGGTCGATTCAATTTCTCATCCCTTTCGTCACCCTGCCTCAAACGCGCAATACTCGTTCTTTCGAGGGATGCCGATCCCGACCCGAACCTGAACATAGCGAGAGAAGGCATCCCTGCAGAGTTTCGGAGCCACAACGACTCTCTGGCATTAAAGCGTAGGAGTCCTCCATCTCTACAGAAATTCCACTGGGCATAGACACCACTCCTACCCGCCACCAGGTTCATAGGCAAATCGCCGTAACTTCTATTGCCGAGCCAAGATTCCCCGTTCCGTATCGTCCCTTTGGGATTCCCGATTACCACGATAAATCGTCTCCCTTGCCACAGTCGAGAAAACAGACAGAAACGCCAAAGGTTGGCCACATCCATTTGTGAGTTGCGCTACAAAATCCCTAGTATGTCTCAAATCTTGGTAATTAATTGTGCCATTATCCTAGATCGGAATCAGCAATACGCCATATTACCGAAATATTCAGCAGCTCCATAACAGTTCACCGCTCGGCCACCGCCATCTACGTCGTTCGGACAACGTCCCACAAAAGTCGTCGCGGGCCCATTCCTTGCAAACTGCATTGTGTAGAGACCGTCATGTTCCACCCTGACGGATCGCGCTATAGCGGGTGAACGCGACGACTTGACCCACCCGGTCAGGCTATAAAGTAGCTAATTCGACATAGTCCGTTGCGTTATACGATTCTTTATTCCCATGTCGTCCCGTCAAGAAAAAACGACAAAAATGTGTCTTCCCTAATTGACTAGTTAATAAAAACTGAATATTATTGTTTTGTAGTCTTAACCGAAAATACATACATCGAACATTTTCACCGCAAATTCTGGAAATGTTTAGCGAATGATTCCTAGTCCTCTGTCGTTGTTGGTGAAAATTCTGTGCGATGTTGGCGCACTTTTTCTAAATCCCAAGATCCAAGAGCGGAGTGATAGCTCCATCACCAACACGAGTCTTGTAGTTTGTGGTTCTCTGGAAAAGGGGGAAATCATGTGGGATATGAAATTTTTAGCGATGAATGGGCCCGTCACTGGGGAGAGCAGGTCAAGCAAAATATGGCTTACCGTACTGCTGCCGCGTCATGGGAATGGCCTTTAGTGTTATTGATAGAGCGGGATCCTTCCGTTGGCATCACGGAGGATCGCGGCGTCTATCTGGATTTATATCATGGGGAATGCCGAGAAGCTCGAGCCGCGACCAAACACGACATTGAACAGGTGCCATTTGTCATTCAGGGCGATGCATATACCTGGGTCGAAGTGCTCCGGGGAAAGTTGGAGGCCATCTCGACCATTATGCGAGGCAAACTGCGGTTGACTAAAGGGAACATGAGTACTTTGGCAGGATATGTGTTAGCCGCGCAAGAATTAGTCAAATCCGCACAAGGTCTGGAATCGGTGTATCCAGAGGGATTAGCGTGAGAGCTGTTACCTTTCGAGGAACTCACCAGGTAGCGGTTGACGAGATCCCCGAGCCGACCATATTGGAGGGGGCCGATGCCGTTGTCCGCGTTCAGCGTGCCGCCATTTGCGGTTCCGACCTTCATCTTTACCACGGAACCATTCCCGGCATTCTCCCCGGGATGACCATCGGGCACGAATTTGTCGGTACCGTCGAATCCGTTGGCTCGCAGGTGCAGTACCTGAAGAGTGGGGATCGGGTCGTGGGCACCTTTCATATTGGATGTGGAGGCTGCCCAGCCTGTCGCCGTGGAGACTTTCACCAATGCTCTCAAGGCGGCGTGCTAGGCTATGGTATCGCATTTGGCAATCTGGCTGGCTCGCAAGCGGATTTTGTGCGTATTCCCCACGCAGACATTAATCTTCGAATCATTCCACCATCTCTTGATTGGGACCGAGCCCTATTCTGCGGTGATATTTTGACGACAGCCTTTGGGGCAGTCAAAAACGCCGGAGTCCAGCCGGGTGAAACCGTGGCCGTCATTGGATGTGGACCAGTCGGCCTGATGGTTGTGATATCGGCGTTGGTGCAAGGAGCCGGCCGGGTGGTGGCGATTGACAGGTTGACCGAAAGAACCAAAAGGGCCGAGAGTTTAGGCGCGGTTCCGCTATCATCAGAAGAAAAGAATCCCATTTCCGCCATTAACCAATTAACGCAGGGAGAAGGAGCCGATGTGGTCATCGAAGCAGTCGGAGGCTCTAAAACACTTGAAATGGCTTTTCAACTGGTTCGGGGCGGAGGAAGAATTTCAGCCATAGGAGTCACGGCCGAAGACACATTAGCCTATCCCCTCATGAGTTCTTTAACCAAGGACATAACGTTTCGAATTGGCGTAGCCAATATTCACCGGGACATTGACGAAACCCTCGCACTGGTCACCTATGGGCGGATTGATCCTACCGTAATCATTTCGCATCACCTGCCATTGTCTCGCGCTCCTGAAGGATATCGCCTGTTTGCCGAACGGCAAGCGCAAAAGGTGCTCTTGGCCTTAGATTAACATCGGATGGAAAGCCTATTTGAACCGAGTGATAAGGAGGATCAACATGGCGTCAGCGATGTATCGTCACGATGGATTTCAGTCGACCACTCACGAGGGATTACGCCAAAATTTGTTCCCGATGCGGCTTTATCACAAAGCCAAGAAATTGGGAACATGGGATCCGTGTTCCCTCGATTTTGGGAAAGATCAGGAAGACTGGAAAAAATTTTCCCCAGAAGAGCAAGAAACCTTTATCCGCTTATGTTCCCTGTTTGTCGCTGGAGAAGAATCAGTCACGCGGGATTTGTTGCCCTTAATGATGGTGATCAGTCAAGAAGGACGCGTCGAAGAAGAAATGTTTTTGACAACCTTTCTCTGGGAAGAGGCCAAACATACGGAATTCTTTCGCCGCTTTCTCGACGAGGTCGTAAAAGATACCTCTGACCTCAGCCGATTTCACTCGCCTCACTACCGAACAGTGTTCTATGAAGAATTACCAAAGGCGATGTTCGCCTTATTGTCTGATCCCTCGCCTGAAGCCATGGCTAGGGCCGCCGTCACATACCACATGATTGTGGAAGGCGTCTTAGCCGAAACCGGTTATCAAGCATTCTTCGACGTCATTGAAGCCCGGAACGTTACCCCAGGCTTAAAGGAGGGAATTGGGTTGCTTAAACGCGATGAATCCCGCCACATCGCTTGGGGAGTGTATTTGCTGTCCCGTCTGATTGCGGAACATCCTTCCGTGTGGGATGTCATCCAAGAGCGCATGGGAGAGTTATGGCCGCATGCCATCGGTGTCGTTAATGAACTGTTTGAGGGGAAACCGACGAATGCGCTCGGTCAGTCTTTAGACGACTTTATACACTATGCCCAAGAACAATTTGCGACCCGAATGGACCGCATAGAATTAGCGCGTAATAAATCGTTGAGCAGTATCGAACAGGTATTGGAAGAGGGGGTATAAGCATGGCCTCTGTCACCTTAGAGTCCAGTTTCGTAAATGCCGCCGTCAAAGACTTTTTTTCTTCGGTAAAGCCGTTACTCATTGGTGGTCGGTGGCGCGCCTCCGTATCAGAGCGGGTCATCACCGTGATTGATCCAGCTACCACGAATCCTTTGGGCGAGGTCAGTGAAGCGATCCAGGAAGATGTGGACCTAGCTGCGCAAGCTGCTCACCATGCCTATGAAACCTCGTGGAGCAGGCTAGTCCCGGCCGAACGCGCCCGGCTCCTATGGAAACTGGCCGACCTGATGGAGGAACATCGAGAAGAATTAGCTCAGATCGAATCGCTGAACACGGGCAAGCCCGTGAATGAAGCACGACTGGCTGACGTGCCGTTGGCCACGGAACATTTCCGTTACTTTGCAGGCTGGGCAACGAAGTGGACGGGGCAAACCTTGCCCGTGTCATTTCCAGGAGAATTTTTGGCGTATACCCGCCGTGAACCCGTGGGGGTTGTGGGAGCCATTGTTCCCTGGAATTTTCCCCTCCTAATCACGTCATGGAAACTTGCCCCAGCCTTGGCAGCTGGATGCACTGTCGTGCTCAAACCCAGCGAATTAACCCCGTTTAGCGCTATTCGCTTAGGCGAGTTGGCGAAGGAAGCGGGATTCCCTCCAGGTGTCATCAATATCGTCCCAGGGTATGGACCCGAAGCGGGTAAGGCCTTAACAGAACATCCTCTAGTCAACAAAATCAGCTTCACAGGCTCACCTGCGGTTGGTCGGATTATTTGGCAAGCAGCTCAGACGCGCTTTTCCCGGATAACTCTCGAATTAGGTGGCAAATCTCCCAATATCCTCTTTTCTGATGCAGATATGGTGGGAGCGATGGGTGGACTCATGGTGGGAGCCCTCTTCAATCAAG